>JBBQPD010000901.1:0-3124 GCA_038331535.1 Gemmatales bacterium
GCTGCTGAAGTCCTTGGCCAGCGCGTCGAGCAGTTCGTCATTGGCCGAGGGGTTCGAGTCGCGGAAATCATCGACCGGATCGACGATACCGCGGCCCATCAGGTGATACCACACGCGGTTCACCGTGGACTTCGCGAAGAACGGGTTCTCCGCGGCGGTCATCCACACGGCAAGGCTCTCGCGGCGGTCGGCGCCGGGCGCGACGACGGCGAGCGGACCGCCCATGAACTTCGGCTGCATGGTCTTCTGGGTGCGCGGCTGCGTCACGTCGCCGGAGCGATCGGCATAGATGATTTCCGCCCCGACCGTCTGCGGGTTCGGCCCTGGCTCCATCGGGTCTTTCTTCTGCTTCACTCGCGCGAAGAACGCCGCCATGCTGTAATAGTCGTCCTGCGTCCAGCGCTCGAACGGATGATTGTGGCACTTGGCGCACTGCATGCGGATACCAAAGAACAGTTGAACCGTTGTCTCGGCGAGGTTCTGCGGGTCGCGGGCGATGCGGTAGTAGTTCGCCGGCGGGTTGGCGAAGGTGCTGCCGCTGGCCGTGATGATCTCGCGCACCATCGAATCGAACGGCTTGTTCTCGACGATGTGGTCGCGCAGCCAGCCCTGGAAAACGTGGATGCCCTTGATCTGGATCGTCTTGCGATTGCTGCGCAGCACGTCCGACCATTTCAGAGTCCAGAAGTCAGCATATTCGGGCCTCTCCAGCAAGGCGTCGATCAGCTTGGCTCGCTTGTTCGGATCCTTGTCGGCCAGGAACGTCTTCACGTCTTCCGGCGTCGGCAGGATGGCGCACACGTCGAGATATGCGCGGCGCACAAAGTCGGCGTCGCTGCACAAATCCGACGGCGGGATGCTGAGCATCTTCATCTTGGCGAAGGCGAGCTTATCGACATAGTTCACCTCCGGCGGCGCCTTCCAGACGAAACCGGGCCGCGGCTCCAGGTAAGTCAGACGCACCGTCACCAGCTCATCGAGGTAACGGCACAGGACCGCGATCTCGCCGGACTGGCGAAACTCGACGAAGCCGGTCGGCGTCACCTCGGCGACGGCGGTGTCGCTGCTGCTGAAAACGGTGAGGCGCGTCACGTCGCTGACGGTGCCGTCGGCATAAGTCGCCATGACGGAAAGCTGCTGCCACTTCGCCGGGGCGCTCTGCACGCGCGAGCCGGGCAGAACCTGCACGCTCTTGATCGGGGCGAGCGCCGGCGGGTCGTCCTGCAAGCCCTCGGCCAGCCAGTCGCGCATCGCCCGCGCCGGCACACTGTCAGAGGAGAAACGCGCGCCGCCTTCGTGCGGGACGCGGCCGAGTGACTTGAGAAGCATCAGGCTGCTTTCAGGCGCCAGGCGGTCGGTACGCCGGCCGAACACGTCGCGCGTCAATTGCAGGAAGTCCGCGGGCGGATCGAAGCCGCGCAAGCTCAGCTTGAAGCCGTTCTTGCCGGAGGGGGTGCCGTGGCAGGCGCCGGCGTTGCAACCGCCGACGTTCATGGCGGCGACAACTTCACGGCGAAAACTAACCGGCTGCGACTTGTCGAGATCCTTGACCGCCACCGGAGTGCGGGCCGTCTGTCCGCCGGCCTTGACGATGAGAGCGCCGGCGCCATTCTTCTTCGGCAGCAAGTAGCCGCCTTCGTAGAGCGCGACCACGTCGCCTTCGACGCTCAGCTCGACGAAGGGCGTCAGGTCGCGGACGCTGCCGTCGGCGTACTTGCCGCTGACGGCGATCTGCTGTTTCGCCCGCGGCCCCGTGAGCGCGATCGTTTCCGGCTGCACGAGCAAGGCGGTCGGCTGACCGATGACCTTGGCCCTGGCGGCGGGATCGTCCGGCACGCCGGCGCGCGCGGAGTTTTGGGCGGCCGTACCGAGCACGAGGCCGGCGAGGAGCGTATAGAAGCAGTGTCGCATGGGTTGTTGCCCCCTGGTGGCAGAGCCGGTAGGAAGGAGACGGCAGGCGGGTGGTAGCAGATCACCAATAAGTTTACCGGAGGAGAGCGCGGAAAGCGACAACAATTGTTTACGTTTCGCGCGCATCCGCGCGAAACGTAAACGGGCACCTCACATCTTCGCACACTCCAACCCGAACGTGTCCGCCACGGCGGCGTTGTACACCGTCCCCTCGTGGATGTTGACGCCCTGCTTCAGCGCGGCGTTCTCACCGACCGCGGTCTCGAAGCCTTTCTTCGCCAGCTGCAACACGTAGGGCAGCGTCACGTTCGTCAGCGCATAGGTGCTGGTGCGGCCGACGGCGCCGGGCATGTTCGTCACGCAGTAATGCACCACGTCCTCGACGATAAAGGTCGGTTGACTGTGCGTCGTCGGCCGGGACGTTTCGACGCAACCGCCCTGGTCGATCGACACGTCGATGATGACGGAGCGCGACTGCATCCGCTTCAGGTCTTCGCGCAAGATCAAATGCGGCGCCTTGGCGCCAGGGATGAGGATCGCCCCGATGAGCAGATCAGCCCGCGTGAGACTGGCGAGGATGTTGTGCCGATCGCTGTACAACGTCGTGACGTTGCGCGGCATCACGTCGTCGAGATAGCGCAGCCGGTCGAGGTTCACGTCGAGAATGGTGACGTTCGTGCCGAGACCAGCGGCGACCTTGGCGGCGTTGGCCCCGACGATGCCGCCGCCCAGGATGACCACGTTCGCAGGCAACACGCCGGGGACGCCGCCGAGAAGGATGCCGCGCCCCTCGAAGGGGCGCTCCAGAAACTTGGCGCCTTCCTGAATGCTGAGGCGGCCGGCGACCTCGCTCATCGGCGTCAGCAGCGGCAGGTTCCCTTTCGCGTCGCGGATGGTCTCATACGCGATGGCGGTGATGCCGGACGCCAGCACGGCGCGGGTGAGGCGCTCGTCGGCGGCGAAATGAAAGAAGGTGAAGACGACCTGCCCCTTGCGCATCAAGGGCCACTCGACGGTCAGCGGTTCCTTAACCTTGACGACAAGGTTGGCATTGGTCCAAACATCTTCGGCGGTAGCGACAATCTCGGCGCCGTGTTCCCGATACTGGTCGTCGCTGATGCCTGAGCCTTGCCCGGCGCCGGCCTGAATCAGCACCTTGTGGCCGGCGCGTGTCAGCTCCTCGACGCCGACGGGGATCATGGCGACGCGGTAC
>JBBQPD010000902.1:0-3124 GCA_038331535.1 Gemmatales bacterium
ACTGCTACACGGTCGAAGAGTCGCTCATCGTCCGCGCCGGCGGCGCCACGCTCGCCTTGCATCCGGCCGACGGCGACGGGCTGACGTGCAGCTATTTCCTCGACTACGGCCCGACCTCACCCATCGGCCGGCAGGTCTACACGGGGACGCTGTCGCCGGGGCTGTTCTCCTCCGAGATTGGGCCGTGCCGCACGTTTCTGTTGCAGAGCGAGGCGGAGGAATTGCGGCGGCAAGGGCTTGGTAAGAAGACGACCGTCGCGGACCTGCTCGTCTTCGGCCCGTCTGGCCTGATCGGCAATCGCCTGCGCTTCGCCAACGAGCCGGCCCGTCACAAGGTTCTGGATATGGTCGGCGACCTGGCGCTGCTCGGCGTCGATCTGTGCGGCCACGCCGTCGCCTATCGTTCCGGCCATCCGCTCAACGTGGAGTTGGTGCGCGAGCTGAATGAACGGCTGGGCTCGATTTCCTTTCTGGCCCGTGCGGCGGCCTGATTCGCGGAAGGATGAAGGATGAAGGATGAAGGATGAGCCAAATCCTTCATCCTTCATCCTTTCGGAGAGACGGTATGTCACGGTTGCGGCTCGGGGTCGTCGGCGTCGGTCATCTCGGTAAGGAACACGCCCGCATTCTTTCGCAAGTGCCTGCCGTCGAGCTGGTCGGTGTCGCCGATCCGCGGCATGTGCAGGCCGCCTCCGTCGCCCAGCGTTGCGGCACACGAGCCTACGCCGATCATCGCGAGCTGCTCGGCAAGGTCGATGGCGTCGTCGTCGCCGCACCCACGGCCCACCATCACGTCGTCGCCCGCGATTTCCTGGAACAGGGCATCCCCGTCCTGATCGAAAAGCCGCTCACTGCCGACCTGGCCCAGGCCGAGGAGTTGCTCGCCCTCGCCTCGCGGCGGAACGCGACGCTTCAAGTCGGCCATATCGAGCGTTTCAATCCCGCCTTTGAAGAGTTACAAAGGCGTCAATTGAACCCGAAGTTCATCACCTGCGAACGTCTCGGCGCCTTCTCCGGCCGCTCGACCGATGTGGGCGCCGTCCTCGACCTGATGATCCACGACCTCGACCTGGTACTAGCCCTGGTGAACGCGCCGGTGCGCTCGGTTGCGGCGTTGGGAGTGGCTGTGCTGGGCGGGCACGAGGACATGGCGCGCGCGACGCTGACCTTCGAGAACGGTTGCGTGGCGCAACTGAGCGCCAGCCGCGTCCATCCGAACGCGTCCCGGCAAATGAACGTGTGGGCGCCGGAAGGGTTCGTCACCGTCGATTTCGCCAAACGGCACCTGTCGATGACCCAGGCGAATCGCCACGCCTTGCACGCCGGCTTCGATTCGCGCAAGCTCGACCCTGCGGTGCTGGAATCGGTGCGGACGGAGCTGTTTGGCCGTTATCTTCAGGTGTGCGAACTCGACTGCGGGAGCCGAGACCAGCTGACGGCGGAGCTGAACGACTTCGTTCATTGCCTCCGCAGCGGCGAGCAGCCGCGCGTCGATGGCAAGGCCGGCCGCGACGCCGTGGCCCTGGCGACGCAAATCCTCGCCTGCATTCGCAACCATACCTGGGAGGGAGACGCGACCGGGCCATGCGGACCGAACGCACTCCCGGCGGCGATGGGTACGCTCTTTGCCGTGGCCGAGAGCCGGGCTGCCTGAATCGCGGCTAGAGAGAGTCGGTCGCGTCTTCCGCGAGCAATCGCTTCACCAACTCCATCGCCACTTCGCGCGTCCGTATCGTGCCGTCAAGCTGCGCCTCCCGCACGGCGTCGAGCAGGCGCTTGAACAACGGCCCCGGTTTCAACTCCAGGCGCGCCAGATCGTGTCCGCTCAAGAGCGGGTCCGGGTCCAGATCGTGCCTCGTCCATTCCTTCAACAACTGCTCGCAGTAATCGACGTGGCCCGTGTCCTTGCTGGAGGCGCGGGCGTCGGCGCGGTGCAGGTCGAGTAGCTCGCCGATGCCGGGATGAATTAGCAGCGTCTTGAGCTTGCTGATGCGCATCTGTCGGGCGTCGGCGAGAATCTGATGTTTCTCCACCAGCCACTCGACGCGCTCGCGCTCGTCGTTCGACAGCTTCAGGCGCAGGCAAATCTCCGACGCCATGCGCCGACCAACATGTTCGTGGCCGTGAAACGTGTAACGATCCGGCGTGCGGCCGACGGTGCGCGGCTTGCCGACATCGTGCAGCAACGCGGCAAACGCCAGCGGGAACGAGGGCGCCGGGCCAAGATGATCGAGGACGAGCAGGACGTGCTCCCACAGATCGCCAGCGGGGCCGTCGGCCGGTACGACACCGGGCTTGCCGGGCACGGGCAGCGGCGGGCCATCCGGGCGCGGCAAACCGTGCGGCAGGCCGCGCATCGGCACCAGTTCCGGTAGCACCTGCGCCGCCAGTCCTAATTCGAAGAACAGGCTCAGGCCGCGCGCTCGCCGCGGATCGACCAGGGTTTTGCGCAGCTCGTCCGCGACGCGCTCGGCACTGACGACGTTGATTTCGCGGGCCAGCGTCTGCACGGCCGCCGCGGTCGCGGGGTCGAACGTGAGGCCGAAGCGCGTCGCCATGCGCACCGCGCGGAGCATGCGCAACTTGTCCTCGCGGATGCGCTCGTCCGGATTGCCGATAGCTCGCAGTACTCTGGCTTCCAGGTCTTCCTGACCGCCGACGTAGTCGATGAGCTTTTCGCCGAGGGGGTCGTAAAACATGCCGTTGATGGTGAAGTCGCGGCGGAGGGCATCCTCGCGGGCGGAGGAGAAGATGACGGCGTCAGGATGACGGCCGTCGCTGTACGATCCATCCGAGCGGAAAGTGGCGACCTGGACGTTGTGGTAGCCGTGGTCGTGGCGCGGGCCAATCACATCCACGACGCCGAAGCTCATGCCGACGGCGACGGTGCGGCGAAAGAGTTGGCGCACCTCTTCGGGCCGCGCGGAGGTGGCGACGTCATAGTCTTTCGGCGTCAGCCCGAGCAGCTGGTCGCGGACGCAACCGCCGGCCCAGAGTGCTTCGTGATTCGCCCCACGCAGTCGGCGCACCACGTCCAGGGCGAAGTCGCGCTCGGCGGTCGCGTGGGACATGGTGGTTCTCCTTAACGAGTTGACAGCATAGCGGATCGCCTGCGGTCGTGGAA
>JBBQPD010000903.1:0-3123 GCA_038331535.1 Gemmatales bacterium
CGCGCCCCACGGTCTTGTTCCCCTGGACGAACCGCGTGCAACTTGCGTGGTTGGAGACGCTCCAGCACTTCCTCGCGCTCCGGTTCGGGTATCACCTGACCGCGCAAGCGCAGCCAGGCCCGGGCAAACCAGGAACGCACCTTGCCGGTGTCGATGGCGACGCGCCGGGCTGCCACGTCCGTCAACAGGACGAAGCCGGCCGCGAACACTAGCCAGTACCAGAGCGGTAGCCGGGCTTCGACCGGTTTCTTGAAGGAGCGAAACAGCGCTTTCTCCTTCGCTACCTTTTTCAGCGCCTCCTCGTCGTCGTCGAAGACGCGGCCGTTGGTGAGCGCCGCGATTCGCTCCAGCAGCGGTTTGTTGCAGCGCACCACCGTGTACTCCGGCGCCAACGGCAAGGTCTCGGCGCCGCGCACGATCTCGATCTCTTCCACTTCCTTGCCGTCGCGCACCACCTTCCGCGTCACCTGGGCCGTGATGAAGAACGTCCCCGACTCCTCGGCGCGAATCTCCGTCTCGTAGACGCCGGCTTCGCGCTGAATGAAGCGCAACTCCCGGCGTTTATCCGCTTCCGCGCCGCCCGCACCGGTCGTGACGCTGAACCGGCCCTGAACGCGCAGCCGCGAGTCGGGCTGTTTCTCTTCGTCCTCGGCTTCGAGGCGAACGAGGATGCGCCCGTCGCGGACTGTCGTCTTCATCTTGATGCGATCGCTCTCGGTCGGCCGCATGCACCAATCGACGACCTGTTCCCAGAACTTCGCGTACACGCCTCCCGTCACCCACTCCTCGGACCACTTCTTCGGCCGGTCCGCGTCGCTCGTGAACGCCGCCGCTTTGCCCAGGCCGTAATCCCAGTAGGCCAGCAGCGGGAACTCCTGGCCGTCCAGGCGCGGCGTCCGCACCGGCACGACCACGTTTTTGGCCGCCTTGGGCGTCGTGCGGACGAAGCCGCGGAGGTCCGGCACTTTCTCCGGCATATTCTTCGTTGGCCCTGCTCGCTGCGTCACGACGGGCGGAAACTTCTTTTCGTACAAGAAAGCCTGGCTCACCATGCGCGACTCTTTGATGTAGATCGCCGGCAGCTTGTTGGCGTCGTTCACGATATAGTCCTGGCCGCCGGTCGACTTCGCGATGTTCTTCATCCGCTGCTTGTCGGCGTCGTTGCCATGGCCGACGACGATCACCGTCGAAACCGTGATACCGGCCTTCTTCAATTTCGGCAGCAGTTTCGCGTCCGTCTGCTGCGGGTCGCCGTCGGTAATAAAGATCACCTTCTTGGCGCTGATGCCGTGCTCCTCGTTGGTCAACTCCTTGTGCGCCATCTCCAGGGCGGGGTCGATCTGCGGCATGTCGCCCGGCATCATGCGATCGATGGCGGCGAGGATCTTCGCGCGATTCGGGCCGACTTCTTGCAGCTTCACGACCCAGTTGAAGTCGAAACCGAAGTCGATGATGCCGATCTCGTCGCGCGGCCCGAGGCGGTCCAGGGCGAGCTTGGCGATCTTCTTCTCCCAGACGTTGCCCTGGGCCATCTCGCAAGCGTGCATGACCAGCACCAGGCCGCCCTTGCCCTCGACCTTGAGCGATTTGATATCGCAGTCCACCGGCAGCGCCTTCTCGACGGCGGTGCTCTGCCAGCCGCCGGCGCCGAAGCCGTTGTCGCCGCCGATCATGATCAGGCCGCAGCCGTGGTCGTGCGTGTTCTTGCGCAGTTCCTCCTGCTGCTCCTCGCTGACGGCATCGCACGGCACGTTGGCCAGGATGACGCAATCGTAATTGCTGAGATAAGCGGCGAGCAGATCGCGGTCGCGGTTGAGCACCGACACCGGCCGCACTTCGACGTTGAACTTCTTGTCGCCCGCCGTCCTCAGCTTCTCGACGAGTGTGCTATGTAGCACCTCGTTTTCCTTGCCCTTGGGCCGGTCTTCCAGGATCAACACGCGGCGCTGGCCGCGGGCCACGACATGCGCGGCGGCCCGGTTGTTCTGTACCCGGTCGCGCGGGGCACGGCCTTCGAGCACCACCTCGCCCGGCTTGCCTTTCTCGACGATCCGCACCCATTCCTTTTTCGGATCGTCTCCCCCAATCGCCTTCACCCATTGCGTTCCCGGCGCGCGTTCCTTCAGCAGCCGAAGTACCCGCTCCAGGTCTTCTTTCTCGACCACGCAGAGCGGCTCAATTTCGGCCTCGTAACTGTAAGACCGCTGTTCCTCGCTCAGCGGTCGTTCGATAACGAACGGGTTCAAACCGCGAAAGAGCGTCACATAAGACACATAGCGCTTAGTATCGTTTTCCGGCTTCTTCTGTTCGGCCTCGTCGTCGCTGGTCTCGCGGAGCGTCAGGCGGGCGAACACCATCTTCGGGTTAAAGCTGCGCACCTGCACGTTGACTTCCATCTTGCCGCCGCGCTTGGCGACGCGCTCGGTGTGGATGCTGTCGATCAACACCTCTTCTTCATTGCGCTGGCCGGCGCCGAGCGGCACGACGTCGATCTCGACGCCCTTGGAGCGTGCCTTGCGCGCCACTTCCTCCGCCCGTCCGAGGTTTTCGTTGCCGTCGCTGAGCAGGACGATGCGCTTGTTGGTGTCCGGCAGAAAGGACGAGATGGCCTGTTCCAGCGCGGCGGCGATGTCGGTCGCGCTCTTGTCCGGCGCGGCGGGCAGGTTCCCCAAACCCGCCAGATCGGGAACATCGCTCGGCGCCAGCTCAAGGCGGGGATAGCGGCCGAAAACGATGACGCCGACGCTGTCGTGATCGTGTTCCGCTCCGCGCTGTTCGACAGCCTTGACGATAAAGTTTTGCATACGCCGCAGCCGGCGATCGACGCCCTGGCGGTCCGGGTCCGGGTCTTCGGGTATGCTCCCGGAGCGGTCGATGACGAACAGCACGGTCGTCTCATCGCCCGCGCGGGTAAGCAGCGGTTCGGCGAGGGCCAGGGCGAGGAGCGCGAAGAGTGCCGACCGCAGGGTAACCGAGAACCACGGCCGCCAGGAATCGGCAAGTCCCATGAGCCGGCCAAGCGCCCGCAACCCGACGACCGGCCGCAGCAGGACGCCTGGTATCACGCCCAGCCACAGCGAGATCATTTGCCGCTGCTTCAATCCGAGATTGCGGCGCGCGAGG
>JBBQPD010000904.1:0-3121 GCA_038331535.1 Gemmatales bacterium
TGGTGCAAACGATGGTGCCCTTGAGGGTAACCACTTTGGGATCTTCCTTCTTCTCGTCCTTCTTCTCTTCGGCCCGGACCGAGACGCAGACGGCCAGTGCCATCATCGCGCTCAGCAGCACATTCAGTGCGGCTCGCATTGGCTGAACCTCCTCGTGAAGGGACGGATAAATCAGACCAGCCGGCGACGCCGCCGGCAATCTTCGCCGTCCTCAATAAAGGGCACTATACGCGGAGCGACGGCAGAGAGCAATGGGCTGAACGGAATTCTCGCCACCCGCAAAACCTTCCGCATTTTGTGCCCACCTCCCCATTGACGCCCCCCGCCGCGCTACTAGAATGGAGATTTCGTTTTCCGGTCTTGTCCCCTCTCCGGAGGTCAGTCGAACGAGCGATGGACGACGCCATCCGCAAAGCCGAGGCCTTGATCGAGGCCCTTGGCTACATCCGCAGGTTTCGCGACCGTCTGACGGTCATCAAGCTCGGCGGCAGCGCGATGGAGGATCCTGCGGCTTTGGAGTTGACGCTGCAAGACGTTGTCTTCCTGGAAACGGCGGGAATGCGTCCGGTACTGGTTCACGGCGGCGGCAAGCCGATCGACCGGGCGATGGCCACCTCGGGACTTCAGCCGAGGAAGATTCAGGGGCGCCGTTACACCGACGCCGCCACCCTCGACATCGTCGTTCGCGTGCTTCTGAACGACGTCAACGCCGGGATTGTCGCCCAAATTCGCGGACTCGGCGGCCGAGCCGTCGGCCTGCACTCGGGCGCCACCCAGTCGCTTTTTGGCGAGAAACTGCTGCTCCCCGACAAGGAAGGACGTGCGGTCGATCTCGGTTTGGTCGGCCGAGTCACGCGCGTCGATGGTGGCCTGATCGCCGACTTCTGCGCGGGCGGTGTCGTGCCGGTGATCCCGTCCCTGGCCCTGGACGCGGCGGGCGGTTGGCTCAACATCAATGCGGACACCGCCGCTGCGGCCGTCGCGGCTCAGTTGAAGGTGGAGAAACTGGTCTTCCTCTCGGATACGCCCGGAATTCTCCTGGACCGACACGACCCGTCCTCGCTGAAACCGCACCTCGACGCCGCCGACTGCCGCGACCTGATCGCCCGCGGCATCATCGACGAAGGCATGATCCCGAAGGTCGAGGCGTGTCTGGACAGTCTTCGGGCCGGCGTCGGCAAGACGCACATGATCGACGGCCGGCTGCGCCACGCGCTGTTGCGGGAAATCTACACGGACCAGGGCGTCGGAACCGAGATCGTTTTAGGATCGTAATTTTTGCCGCTTGCGGCTTGGCGGTTACTCCCGCTAAGCCGCAAGCGGCAAGACAACGGACAACCGCCATGAGCCAGGCAACCATCGACCAGTACGAGAAATACGTCATCGCCAACTACACGCGCTTCCCCGTGTGCCTGGTGCGCGGCGAGGGGTCGCGCGTCTGGGACGATGCGGGAAATCGCTACCTCGACTTCTTCCCCGGCTGGGGCTGCGGTCTGATCGGCCACTGTCCGCCGCGCGTCGTCAAGGCAGTACAGGAACAGGCGGCGAAGCTCATCCACGTCCCGAATACCTGGTACACGGAACCGCAAGGCCAGCTGGCCCAGGCTCTCTCCGAGCGGACCGGTTGGGGCGGACAGTGCTTCTTCTGCAACAGCGGCACCGAGGCCAACGAGGCAGCGATCAAGCTCGCCCGCCTGCACGGCAAGCCCGGCCGCTACAAGATCATCACCACGCTGAACAGTTTTCACGGCCGTACCTTCGGCGCTCTGAGCGCCACGGGACAGCCGAAATACCACAAGGGTTTGGAGCCGCTGCTCGCCGGCTTCAGCTATGCCCCCTACGGCGACCTCGAAGCCGCCGCGCGCCTGGTCGACGGCGAAACCTGTGCGATCCTCGTCGAGCCGATCCAGGGGGAAGGCGGCGTCAACATCCCTCCCGACGGCTACCTGGTGGGATTGCGCGCCCTCGCCGACAAGCACGATTTGCTGCTGATGTTCGACGAGGTTCAGTCCGGCATGGGCCGCACCGGGCGTTGGTATGGGTATCAGCACTGGAACGTGAAGCCGGACGTGGCGACCCTGGCGAAGGCGCTCGCCGGCGGCGTCGCGTGCGGCGGTCTGATCGCGACGGAAAAGGCCGCTGACAAACTGCGTCCTGGCACGCACGCCGCCACCTTTGGCGGCAATCCCCTGGCCTGCGCCGCCGCCCTCGCCACCATCGAAACCATCGAGAAAGACGGCCTTCTCAAGCGCGCCGAAGCGATCGGCAATCGCTTCCGCAAGCGCTTCGAGGCCTTGAAGCCGCGCTGCCCCTGGATTCACGAAATCCGCGTCAAGGGCGTGATGATCGGCCTGGAGTTGACGGTAGACGGCACTCCGGTGGTCCGCGGCTGCCTCGAACGAAAGCTGCTGATTAACTGCACGCACCAGACCGTCATTCGTTTGCTACCCGCCATGAACCTGACCGACGCGGAGCTGGATGAAGGTTGTGACATTCTCGAAGAGGTGCTCACCGGTCCTGAGCTTGGCGGGATCGCTTAACTTCCCGAATAGCCCCCGGCTTGCCGGGGGAGTATGTTCCTCATCCCCCGGCAAGCCGGGGGCTATATGGTCATTCCCATGCGGCACTTTCTCACGTTGCTCGATCTGCACCCCGACGAAGTTCGCTCTTTGCTGGAGGAGACGGCCCGCCTCAAGGCCGGTGTGCGCGGCGGCGACAGGCCGCCGTTGCTGGCCGGGCGCGTGCTGGGAATGATCTTCGAGAAGCCGTCGCTGCGCACGCGCGTCAGTTTCGAGGCGGCGATGGCGCAGATGGGCGGCGCCAGCATCTTTCTGAGCGGCGCCGACGGCCCCATCGGCCAGCGCGAGCCTGTGTCGGATTTCGCCCGCGTCCTGAGCCATTACTGTGACGCCGTGGTGTTGCGCGTCTTTCACCATGCGACGGTCGAAGAATTCGCCCGCCACGCCAGCGTCCCGGTCATCAACGGCCTGAGCGATTACTCCCACCCGTGCCAGGCGCTGGCCGACCTGTTCACCATGCAAGAAGTGTTCGGCGACGTGCGCGGCCGGACCATGACGTTTGTCGGCGACGGCAATAACGTGGCCCGTTCCCTCGCGGAATG
>JBBQPD010000905.1:0-3121 GCA_038331535.1 Gemmatales bacterium
ATCGCAATAACCTCTTCACCTGCAACCTGCACGGCAACCGCGTCAACCGCGACATCCTGGAGCGCAAAGGCTCCGGCTACGTCGCCCATCACGGCAAGGACTTCCTGTTTGCGAACGACCCGTGGTTTCGCGGCCTCGTCATCAAGTACGGCCCCGACGGCGGCGTCTACGTCAGCGACTGGACCGACACCGGCGAGTGCCACAACTACGTCGAGGTGGATCGCACGAACGGCCGCATCTTCAAGGTGACGTATGGCACGCCGAAGCCGTGGAAAGGCGATTTATCGAAGCTAAGCGACGCGGAGTTGGTGAAGTTGCAGACGCACAAGAATGATTGGTTTGTGCGACATGCGCGGCGGATTTTGCAGGAGCGAGCGGCGGCGGGAAAGGTGACAAAAGAAACCTCGAAGGAACTGTACGATATTCTCTTCAATAGAAAAATCCCGCTGCCACATCGGTTTCGAGCGGTATGGGCCTTACAAGCCATAGACGATCTGCAGACCAGTGGGGATTACGCAATTTTCGTGACGCAGCGGAACCCTGCCGACACTCTTTTAAATCCTTGGCGTCTCCGACTTTTGATGGAGAACGGAAAGGTAGACGATTTTTTCCTGCAAATGATGAATGATAAGAATATCTGGACTCCGTTCGATTTGACCACCCTAGCGTCTGGAATGCATCGACTTCCCTTGCCTCAGCGTTGGCTAATTGCTGAATATCTGGCAGGCTTTGGCAACCGATATGGAGACGCCAACTTGCCCCTGATGATTTGGTATGCAATCGAACCGCTCATTCCGACTGATCCGAAACGAGCCGTTGCGCTGTTGGCCAAGGAGCAGATACCCCTCGTACGCGAATATGTAACGCGACGATTGGCGACTCTACCGGGAGTAAAGGAACCGCTGACTCCGTTGGTCGAACTGCTGGCCAGTACGCAGGATGATGAGGTACGGTTTAACGTCCTGCACGGCATCCAGGAAGCACTGATCGGCCGCCGCTCCGCCCCGTTGCCGAAAGGCTGGGGGCCGGTCTACGCTAAACTCTCCGCCAGCGAATCGTCGCCGGTGCGCGAGGTGGCGACCGCGTTGGCCGTTATCTTTGACGACCCGAAAGCCTTCGCCGACCTCCGCGCTACTGTGACCAACACGAAGGCCGAATCCGCGAAACGTGAACAGGCGCTGCAACATCTCATCTTCAAGGCCAAGCCCGACCTGCTGCCGGTGTTGCACGATCTGCTGAGCGACCGCGAGCTTGCCGGCGCCGCGGTGCGTGGGCTGGCGACCTACGATGATGCGAAGACGCCCGACTTGCTGCTGAAACACTTCGCCGACTTCGCGGAGCCGGTGCGCGCCGACGCCATCGCCACGCTGTCGTCGCGGCCGGCTTACGCCCATGCCCTGCTCGACGCCATCGAGAAGGGGCAGGTGCCGCGTACCGCCATCTCCGCGTTCACCGCCCGCCAGCTCGCCGGCATGAAGGACAAGACCGTCGGCGAGAAGCTGACGCGCGTCTGGGGCGTCGTCCGCGATCCGTCGAAGGAGAAGACGGCGCTGACGGCGAAGTTCAAGAAGGAGCTAGCGCCGGAAGTGCTGAAAGCGGCGGACCTCACGCGCGGCCGGACGCTGTACGTCAAGACCTGCGCCTCCTGTCATCGCCTCTTCGACGACGGCGGCGACGTCGGCCCCGACCTGACCGGCTCGCAGCGTGCCAACCTCCAATACGTCCTGGAAAACGTCCTCGACCCGAGCGCCGTCGTGGCCCGCGAGTATCAAATGATCTCGCTAAATCTGAAGAACGGCCGGGTGCTGAACGGCATCATCAAACAGGAGAACGACCGGGCCGTGACGCTACGGACCGACAAGGAAACAATCGTGTTGCCGCAGAACGAGATCGAGTCGCGCACGGTGTCGAAGCTGTCGATGATGCCGGACGGCCTGTTCGACAAGCTATCGCGCGAGGAGGTGCGCGACCTCGTCGCCTACCTCGCCAGCCCACAGCAGGTGCCGCTGCCGAAGCCGTAGCGTTTGGGGCAAGGACGAGGTACGATGGAGTCGATCACCTCGACCCAACAAGGAGCCCAAAACGTGGACGCACACGACCTGCCGACTGCGGAGATTGCCTTGTCGGACGTTGCCGCGCCCACTGCGGCGCCCACGCGCGACGCTTCTCCTCCCGTCGAAATGGACCCGGTTTCCCCGGAGTTGCTGCAAGCGGTTGTCGATGACTTTCTGGCCGGTTGGAAGATGGATGAACGCCACGAATTCACACAGTACGACAAGTATTATGCCGCGATCTACAATGGTAAAGTTGTCGGGGTCGATAAGGACGGCGGAGAGTTATACGATCGAATGCTGAGAGAAAAGATCGTCCCCGAAGAGCGGTTGGTCATCATTTTTGTGGGGAACGATAAGGTATGACTACCCCCGCATCTGGGTCGCCGCGCTATGAGTTATACTTCAAAGAAGAGCAGCGACACTCAATCTGGGGAGAGACCATCCGCGTGGAGAGACTCTATGTCGTACTCCAGATAGCTCCGCATGTCAGGTGGTTGGAGGCGACCGTCGATACCGGTGCCTATCTTTCAATATTTCCGCAGCGCGACTGGAGGAAATTTGCGAAGCAGATTCAGTGGCCCACGCCGGCCGAAGAAGCGGCGCTGCCCACTTGGTGTCGTCGGTTCGGCGGTGTCGGCGGCGGCAGGATTCCGTGCCGGTTCGGTAAGGTATCCGTGCAGATCGTCGGCCTGAGCCGACCACTCCTCCACTCGGCATCGTTTTCCTTAACAGCCCTGTTCGCACTCGATTCCGGCGAGCTGGATATGCCCCTCTTCGGCCTGGGTGGCGGCTCCTTCGTCCCTCACCAGTTCCGCCTCGACGACGCGCTAGGCCAAGCGGCCCTCATCGCCAACGCGGCCGCCTCGTAATCGCCGCGCCCTGGCCGTAGCATGGGAGGCACGGACGAGGTACGATGGAGTCGATCGCCGCGACCCAATAAGGAGCCAAAGCGTGGACGCACACGAACTGCCGACTGCGGAGTTTGCCTCGTCGGATGTCGCCGCGCCAACCGCGATCGAACCTCTTTCCCCGGCTGATGACGAGGAAGATCCGGTCCTGATGCAGGC
>JBBQPD010000906.1:0-3120 GCA_038331535.1 Gemmatales bacterium
AGAAACAGCTTCTCGAAAGGGGCAACCGTCTTGGAAAGCGGCACCAGGAAGGGGCAGTGTGATTTACCCTCATAGCAGAGGCGATTACGGCCGTCCTCTGCCAGGGGGGCGATTTCGGCGCTGTAGTCCAGCGGCTTTCCAGCGACGCGCCAGCCGGTCAACGCATCGACCTGGTCGATTGCCGTCTGGTCTTGAAGGGGATTACTCGTGGCGATCAGCACGGCGCCGCCACTCCGGACGAAGTCGCCGAGGTTCAATCGCCCGATGCCGCTGGAGCCGAGGAAGAACACAATCGTGTTCTGCGGATCGTTGTTCAGTTCGTCGAAACTGCCGAGAGGTGAGTATTCCTGTTCAAAGAAGATGCGGCGCAGAACCTCCGTCCCTTCGTAGAAGTTCTCCAACTTGTCCAGGTCCGGGCCGGCGCCGTGTGAGGTGGGGACGAGGATCAGGACGGCGACACACGCCGCCGCGGTGAGACGGGAGAAGCGAAGCCGAGCGCGGTGAGTCATGCCCCGCCCACCCCCGCGAGGAAGGTCAGGTCGTGGCGGGCCGCGCGCAGCTCGTCGTCCGGCAACATTTCCTCGGCCGGGGCGTAGCGGGCGCGCTCGTAGAGGCGGGCCAGGCGGTCGGCGGCTCCCTGGCGGCCTGGCTCAGTGCCCGTGTCGGCGAGGTTCAACGCCAGGTCGAGGTGATTGCGCGGCCGTGCGGCCAGGCCGATCAGGAGAAAGGCGAGATACTCGAACGCCTTGATGAGGTCGGCGCGCGTCCGCACGCGCTCCGGCCGCACCGGCCAGGGACCGAGCTTCCACGCGCCCGCGGTCCTGGCGGCAGACGGGAGGAACAATTCCTTCCCTTTCCAGAGGAAGACGGCGAGCACGATCAGGACGAGAACCCAGAAGAAGACCATCCCTGACCCTGCGGCCGTGATGCCGGGGAAGGAGCCGCCCGCGTCTCCGGGCGGCGAATTCCCGCCGAGGGAGAAGTTGAAATGCGGCAGATTGGGGAGGTTATGGTCCCCCACGATGGCGGAGAAATCGCCCGACAACAGCTTTTCCAGCGGCAGTTCCTTTCCCACAGCCAACCCCTTGCGCGCGAGCTTGGCGAGGTAGCCGCCGTTCTCGTCGAGTACCTTGCCGCGAAATAGGGCGCGGAGGAAGTCGGCGTCCTCCGTCAAACCCATTTGGGACATCAGGTCCGCCGCCTTGGGGAGCGCCTTCGTGAAGAGTTTTTTGAGACCGCTGGGTTCGTCCGCTTTCGTACCGCCCGGCTTTGCGCCGGAGGGGGAAGCGGAGGTAGGAGGGTCAGCGGGAGTCGTCCCCGGCGGCGTCATCGGGCCGGTCTTTGGGTCCGCCGGCTCTACCGGCTGAGTCGTGGTGCCCATGTCGGGGCGTTGGGTGATCGGCGGCTCCGTTATTGCAGGCTTTTTACCAATCAGTTTCTCACCCATCTCCGCGAGCTTTTTCTTGTCCATCGCGGCCAGATCGTCGCGGAGCTTCGTGTTGTTGCGCAGCTCTTCTAGCGCCCGCTTTTTCAGTTCAGGATCATTCCGGATTTTCTCCTTAAAATCCTCCGGGAGGCCGTTCAGAATAGTCTGAATGGTCTTTTCGTTCAGCGTCAGCTCGCGATCCTTGCCCAAGCGGCGGCTGAGGCTGTCTTCCGGATTGGTGATCGGGGGACGAACGTCGTCGGGACGTGGTGTGCGCTTGCCCTCTTCGGACTGGGTGAAGGCGCGACTTGGGACGAGCGCCAACGCGGCGACGAGGGCCGACCAATAGCAGCGCCGCGCGTTCATGGTGCGATCGATCCTCGGCAAATAATGGGACAGAGCATCTCCATCGCGTCGGTTGCATTCTAAGGCCGCCGGTGCTTGATTGCAAGTTGGCGCGGATTGCCGCTTGCGGCTTAGCGGCGCCGGACCGCTAAGCCGCAAGCGGCAATCGCGCGTCCTATTTCCTTGAGTCCGCGCACCAGTCTGTTATGCTACCTCCCTTGATCTCTCTCGATTCACCCGGAGGCGTTGCACCCATGAAGAAGCTCCTGTATCTCTCCGCTCTGAGCCTGTCGGCGCTGGCGCTCGCCTGGCTCCCCGCCGCGACGCGCGGCGAGGAGAAGGAAAAGGCCGCCCATAAGCCGTTCGGCTCCATCGAGCGCAAGGATCCGCGCTTCGACAAGCTCATCTCTCCCGACGTCAAGGCGATGGAAGACCTCGCGCACGGCTTCGACTGGTCCGAGGGGCCGGTCTGGGTCAAGGAGGGCGGCTACCTCCTCTGCTCCGACATTCCCAAGAACCAGATCGTCAAATGGCAGGAGGGCAAGGGCAAGAGCGTCTTCCTGCACCCCAGCGGCTACACCGGCAAGGACACGGACCTGAAGGAGCCGGGTTCCAACGGCCTGCTGCTCGATTCGGAAGGCCGGATCGTCATGATGCAGCACGGCGATCGCTGCGTAGCTCGCCTGGAAAAAGACGGCAAGACGATCACCAAGCTCGTCGAAAAGTACAAGGGCACGCGCCTCAACAGCCCCAACGACGGCGTCTTCATGAAGAACGGCGACCTCTACTTCACCGACCCGCCCTACGGCCTGATGCGCAAGGACAAGGAAGGTTTCCCCGGCCAGAACCTCGATTTCTGCGGCGTTTACCGTCTGACCCCGAAGGGCGAGCTGACGCTGCTGACGAAGGAGATGACCAAACCGAACGGCATCGCCTTCTCGCCGGACGAAAAGACGCTGTACGTCGCCAACAGCGACCCGAAGATCGCGGTGTGGATGAAATTCCCAGTGAAGTCCGACGGCACCCTCGGCGACGGCAAGGTGTTCTTTGATTCGACGCCGACGGTCGAGAAGTTGAAGGGTCTGCCCGACGGCATGAAGGTTGACAAGGACGGCAACATCTTCGCCACCGGCCCCGGCGGCGTGCTGGTCTTCTCTCCGGACGGCACCCACCTCGGCACGCTGGCGACCGGCGTCCCGACATCGAACTGCGGCTGGGGCGACGACGGCAGTGTGCTCTACATCACCGCGGACAAGAATCTAGTACGCATCAAGACACTGACGAAGGGCAAGGGATTCTGAAATTGTTTAGCCGCGAGCGCTGGGCGCCCAGCGCTCGCGGCTAAACGT
>JBBQPD010000907.1:0-3117 GCA_038331535.1 Gemmatales bacterium
AGGCAAGGGGTCGGAGTTTGTCGTGCGGTTGCCCGTCGTGGTCGATGAGTCTGGGCCACCGTCGGACGACCGGGATGAAACTGCCGCTGCGAAATCGTCGCTTCGTGTCCTGATCGTGGACGACAACCGCGACGGTGCGGATAGTCTCGCGATGATGCTGCGGCTTAACGGCAACGACGTTTGCACCGCCTACGATGGCCAGGAAGGCCTCGACGTGGCCGGAGCGTTTCGGCCCGATGTGCTGGTCCTGGACATCGGCATGCCGAAGTTGAATGGGTACGAGGTGTGCCGCCACATTCGGGAACAAACGTGGGGGAAACGTCCCGTCATCATCGCGTTGACGGGCTGGGGCCAGGACGAGGATCGCCGCCGCTCCCGCGAGGCCGGGTTCGATCACCATCTGGTCAAGCCGGTTGACCCGGGCGCGCTGCTACAACTTCTTGCTGGGCTGTCGGGAACCGCGAAAAAGTAAGGCATTCGCGGAGTCGATTCGTAACGCGCGGCCATCTGCCCTTGTCGAATGCGCGCCATGCCCCATAAAATAGATGAATTAGCAGCCGCTTACGGAGAATCGTCATGAAGTCCGGCATCCATCCTGAATACACCGAGGCGACCGTCACCTGCGGTTGCGGGAACACGTTCGTCACACGCAGCACGCGCAAGAAGATTCACGTCGAAATCTGCTCGGCGTGCCACCCGTTCTTCACCGGCAAGATGAAATACATCGATACGACGGGCCGCGTCGAGAAGTTCCAGAAGAAGTACGCCGGCAAGTACAACCTCGGCAAGGCCAAGCCGGCGGCCGAGGTCGCCCCCACTGCTGCCGCTGCCGCAAGCCCCAAGTAGGTCGGGGGTTGAGAATGAGGTCGGGAGCGCACACAACTGCCGCTTGCGGCTTAGCGGACCTGCCCCGCTAAGCCGCAAGCGGCAAACTGTGACGCCTCCGATTCTGTTCTCAACCCCGGATGGTGGAGAGGAATCATGTCCAGCGTGTAGCCGCCGAAGGTCGATGCCCGGGTCGGTCGTCCTTCGCGTTTTCGACTCGACCCCCGAGGGCTTGCCATCGTGTGGCCCGTCTTTGAACAGTCCGTAGCCCGCTTCCACGAGCTAGAAGCCCAACTCTCCGACGCCGCCATCGTCGCGGATCGCTCGCGCTTCGCGCGCATCGCCAAAGAGCACGGCGCCCTCTCGAAACAAACCAAACCCTACCTGGAATACAAGCAGTTGCTGCTCGACCTCAAGCAGGCCGAGGAGATGGCTGGAGCGGAAACCGATCCGGAGATGCAGCAGCTGATGCAGCAAGAAGTCGCGGATCTGACCGCTAAGCGCGACGCGCTGCAGTCGCGCCTCGAAGACTTCCTTCTCGCCGATGGCGAATCGTTCGACAGTCTCATCATGGAAATCCGCGCCGGCACCGGCGGCGACGAGGCGGCCCTCTTCGCCGGCGACCTCTATGGTATGTACACCCACTACGCGCGCGACAAGGGCTGGAAGATCGAGGACATCTCGTTCAGTCCCGGCGAGGCCGGCGGCTACAAGGACATCGTCTTCGGCGTCAGCGGCGACGAAGTGTTCCAGTATTTCCGCTACGAGAGCGGCGGGCACCGCGTCCAGCGCGTGCCGAAGACCGAGACGCAGGGCCGTATTCACACCTCGGCGGCGACCGTGGCCGTCATGCCCGAACCCGACGAGGTGCAGATCGACATACGACCGGAAGACATCAAGAAGGAAGTGATGCGCGCCGGCGGCGCGGGCGGCCAGCACGTCAACAAGACCGAGAGCGCCGTCCGCCTCTGGTACAAGAAGGACACGCCGGAAGAGCTGGAAGTGAAATGCCAGGATGAGCGCAGCCAGCACAAGAATTACGCCTCGGCGATGCGCGTCCTGCGTAGCCGGATTTACGAACGCCAGCAACAGCGCCTGCACGAACAGCGTGCCGAGGCCCGGCGTACCCTGATCGGCTCCGGCGACCGCAGCGAACGCATCCGCACCTACAATTTTCCGCAGAACCGGCTCACCGACCACCGCATCAACCTGACGCTGTACAAGCTCGACACCATCATCACCGGCGACCTCAACGATCTGATCCGTGAGCTGCGCGATTTCGACAAGAAGCAACGCCTGGGGCAGACCGGGCCGACCAAGTGATCGCGCTCGCGCGAAACGCACTTCTATCCCCTCACAGGGTTTATTCTCATGGCCACCGATCAACCCTGGACGATCCGCCGATTGCTCGATTGGACGAAGAACTATCTCACGCAGAAAGAATCGGAATCGCCGCTGCTCGACGCACAACTATTGCTTTCCTTCGCCCTCGGTTGCCCGAAGATCGAACTCTACACGCGGTACGAAGAAGTCGTCCCCGAAGACGTGCGCGTCCGCTTTCGCGAGCTGATTCAACGGCGCGTCAAGGGCTGCCCGGTCGCGTACCTCGTCGGTCGCAAGGAGTTTTTCTCGCTCGAGTTCGAGGTCAACGGCGATGTGCTGATCCCGCGGCCAGATACCGAGAGCGTCGTCGATGCCTGCCTGCGCTTGGCGAAGACACTGCCGGCGCCGACCATCCTCGACGTCGGCACCGGTTCGGGCGCGCTGCCCGTCGCACTGGCGAAACAGCACAAAGGGGCCGTGCTGACGGCGAGTGATCTCAGCGAGCCAGCGCTGAACGTAGCCCGACGTAACGCGGCGAAGCACGGCGTCGCCGAGCGCATCCGCTTCCTGCACGGCGACCTCTTCGCGCCGATTCCCGAAGGCGAGCGGTTCGACTTTATCCTCAGCAATCCGCCCTACATCCCGACGGCCGACATTGCCGGTCTGGCCCCCGGCGTGCGCGACTACGAGCCACACCTGGCGCTCGACGGCGGGGCGGATGGGTTCGCGATCTTCGATCGTCTGATCGCCGAAGCGCTAAATCATCTTAAACCCGATGGCTATCTAATCGTGGAGATCGGCTCACCGCAAGAGGTGCGGGCGCGGGCGAAGATTGAGAACCACGGCGGCTACGAATTAGGAAAGACCCTGTTCGATAGCGCCGGGCACCCGCGTGTGCTGTTGGCGAGGAGTCGAAAACAATAAAGTGGGTGCAAACCGTACAGTAGCCCGCTATTTTGGCTGAAAGCT
>JBBQPD010000908.1:0-3116 GCA_038331535.1 Gemmatales bacterium
ACGAGCCGCGACCGTTAGGGAGCGCTGACGTCAGCGCTCCCTAACGGTCGCGGCTCGTAGACTCAATCCTCGAAACTGGCTGATAGGGACTGCCTATGTTCGGGGTAATGATCTTCGAGCGCGACCCGCTCCAGTGGAAGCAAATGCTGCTCCTGCTCGAAAGCGGGGTTCAGGACGCGGGCGGGTTCGCGGCCGTCGGCGCCGCGCTGTTTCTGGTTTACAGTTTGTTCAACATGCGCCCGGACGACCGCGCTCGCATCCCGTCCTGGTTGTCCACCCTCGTTATCGGCAGCACCGCCGCGGCGCTGCTTTGCTACGTGATCCTCGGCTTCCTGCGCGGTATCGAGGTTCTCGCCTTCTTCACGGGCAAGAACGTCCAGGTCCATTACTCCCCGCGCGTCCACATGTTTCAGAGGCTGTGCTTGACCGTCGGCGGCGTGTTCGGCCTCATCGCGGTCGGACTGCCCTTTCTCCTCGGCGTCCTGCGCATTCGGCTGCGGCGCGTCCTGGCCATCGCCACGCTCAGCTTCCGCGAGGCTGTCCGCCGCCGCGTCCTGTATGTCTTCTCGATCCTGCTGCTCGTGTTCCTCTTCGGCAGCTGGTTCATCTCGCCGAAAGTGGAAGACCAGGTTCGCACTTACGTTCAGGTCGTCTATCTCTCGATGTCGCTGCTGCTGCTGCTGGCGGGCGTCATGATCGCGGCGTTCAGCATTCCAGCCGACATCCGTACCCAGACCATTCACACGATCCTGACCAAGCCGGTCGAGCGCTTTGAGATCGTTCTCGGCCGTTTCCTCGGCTTTACCGCCCTGATGACCGTGGTGCTGGTGGTTATGAGTGCTGTCAGCCTGCTTTACATCGTGCGCGGCGTCTCGGCCGAGTCGGCGGAAGAGAGCCTCAAGGCCCGCGAGCCGATGAACGGTGAGCTGAGCTTCCGCAACACGACCAGCGAACGGCGCGGCGAAAACGTCGGCCGCGAGTGGGACTATCGCAGCTACATCACCAAAGGCCCGCCGGGCAGAGAGCCGACAGCGATCTGGTCGTTCGACGCCCCGCCCCAGCGTGTCACCAGCCGCGCCACCGTGCGCTGCGAGTTCGGTTTCGACATCTTCCGCACCACCAAGGGCGTGGAGAACAAGGGCATTGCCTGCGCCTTCCGCTTCGTCACCGCCAATCACGATCCCGTCGAGTACCAGAAATACCTCGATCGCCGGCCCAACAAGGGCAAGCGGCTCGAACCGGCCGAGGAAGCCGAGGCCGCCGAGAAATTCGGTCTGTATGAACTCGACGGCAAGGACGTGACCAACAACCACACGAAGTACATCGACGTGCCCTCCGGCGTGTTCAAGAAAGCCCTCGAATACCAGGGACAGGGGCCGGCCATCCGCGTCGAAGTGCGCTGCAACGACCACACGCAATACATCGGCATGGCCAAGTACGATCTGTACCTGCGCCTCGACGACCCGGAGAGCGGTTCGGAGCGAGCGGCTTTCGCCTGGAACTTCCTCAAGGGATCGACCGGCCTCTGGTTCCGCCTGTGCCTGGTGATCGGCCTCGGCGTGGCGCTCAGCACTTACCTGAGCGGCGTCATCAGCATGTTGCTGACGGGCTTACTCTTTCTCGGCGGCGTCTGCCAGGAGTTCATCCGCACCGTCAGCACCGGGTCGAGCCAGGGCGGCGGTCCGTTCGAGTCGGTGTATCGTCTGACGACGCGCATGACCCTGATGACCCCGCTCGACAAGACGGGTACCGTGAAAGTGGCGGAGACGACCGACCACGTCTTCCGCTACGCGATCAATCGCGTCCTCAATATTCTTCCCGATATCGACCACTTCGACCTGACCGGCTACGTCGCCGAGGGTTTCAACATCCCGATCGATCAGCTGTTCATGAGCTTTCTGTTGTTGCTGAAATACCTGTTGCCCTGGGCCGTGCTGGCCTACTACCTGCTCAAGTGGCGCGAAGTGGCGTCCTCGACGTAAGCCGTTCGTTTGGCGAGCCGAGAGCGTCCTTACGAGCCGGGAGCGTCAGCGACCGGACGCTGACGCTCCCGGCTCGTAAGGATCGTGAAGGAGACCGGACCGTGCAAAACTCCATGCTGCAATGGCTGTCCTCGAAGCTGCTGGAGCGGCCGTTGCAGCCGCGTGAATTGCTGACGGCGCGGAAGGTCGTTTACACCGTCCTCATCCTCATCCTGTTCACGGCGTCGTTCTTCTGGCGCCGCGCGGCAGTGGACGCCAGGGCCATCGATCTCGCCATCCGCCAGGATAGTCGCGGCGAGGTGGAGCTGTCGGGCGAAATCATTCGCCTCTCGCTCACCGGTTCGCGCGGCATCGCCACCTGTGTCCTGTGGTACCAGGCCATCGAGAAGCAGAAGAAGAACCAGTGGAACGAGCTGGAGTTCCTCGTTCGGTCGCTGACCAAGTTGCAGCCGTACTTCATCCGTCCCTGGCTCTTCCAGAGCTGGAACCTGGCGTACAACGTCTCCGTCGATTCGGACCGCATCAACGATAAGTACTTCTACATCACGCGCGGCATCGACCTGCTCGCGGAAGGCGAACGACAGAACCGTTTCAACCCCGACATGCGCTATTCGATCGGCTTCTACGGGCAGCACAAGATCATGCAGCACGACCAGACGAACGTGCTGCGTTCGCTCTTCCAGCTGAGCATGATCCAGCCGAGCGAGCGCGACCCGGACCGCTTCCTCAAGCGGGCGGCGGACGGCGGCGAGGAGATCGATTGGATCGAGTTCGAGAAGTTCATCACCAAGCACCCGCAACTGGCGCGGCGTCTCCATTCCGGCCAGCTGCGCGACACCAAGCGCGAACACCAGAACCAGTTCACCTGCCGCGACGCGGAGGAAGTCATCCGCTTCCTGCGCGACAACTGGCGCGTGCCGGGCATCTACGAATTGCCCGAAAAGCGGCCCGGCGTCAAGGTGGAGGCGAAGGACGTGCTGCTGCCGCCGGAGGGACGCTTCCCGCCACTGCCGCCGCCGCGCGCCAACCCGTACAAGCCGGCCGGCGACGCCTTCCAGGAGTTGACCAGCGAGACGACCCTGGACGATACCGTGGACGGCCATGTGCTGGGGCGGGCGTGGTACGGCTACGCCC
>JBBQPD010000909.1:0-3113 GCA_038331535.1 Gemmatales bacterium
GGCGTTCGCGCTCGCCGTCATCATCGGCGGCATCCTGGCCACGTTCATGATCTTGGCGCGTGGGCAGTTCCGCCGCAACCTTCTGAACACGAAGGCCATCCTCGGTGATCTGGCCGGGGGCGTCGGCAATGCAGCGGGCCAGGCCGCCGAGCGCAAGCCGCGCATGCACCTGCTGCCGTACGGCATCCCGTTGTGCCTGGGCTTCGTGAGCTACTTGATGTTTCTAAATCATTGATTCGCTGGCGAACCGGCTGCGTCAGCTGCCGGGTGCGGCACGCACCTGGCCGGGTGCGGCGCTCACCCGGCAGCTGACGCAGCCGGTTCGCCAGGATCGCGTAGACGGCCCAGAACGCCGCAATCCCGTCAATGGCGGCAGGTCTGTCATAATCGACAAAATCTGAAGTTGCCCGCCCCCGCTGGTCGAAACTACTGGCAGGGACGGCGGGCGCGGCGAGGAGCCGGCCCAAAAACCCCTTGCTTCGCACCCTTGAGGAACGCACCACCATGAAACCCAAGACAACGATCCTGATGGTCTTGGCCATTGGCTGCGGCCTGGCCGCGGCCTTCATGACCAACAAGCTCATCGCCGAGCGCAACAAGCCCGGCGAGGAAGCGAAAAAAGTGACCGTGCTGGTCGCCAAGAAAAAGATCGCGGCCCAGACCTACATCAAGAAGGCGGATGAGTACTTCGAGTTACAGGAGAAGTCGGAGAGCGACGTCTCCAAGAGCGCCCTGGCCGCCCTGGACGACAAGGAAATCAAGGACGGCTTTCGCGTGTCGCGGCCGTTCTCGGAAGGAAACGTGCTGAGCCGCGACGACCTCATCTCCAAAGAGATGGAGGGCTTGTCGGTGAAGGTGCCCAAGGACATGCGCGCCTTCGCCACGCGCGTGACCGCCGAATCGCTGGCGGGCGGCTTCGTCCTTCCCGGCTCGAAGGTGGACGTCGTCTGGACGTTCCGCACGCCCACCAGCGAGGTCGGCTCGCTGACGATCCTCCAGGACATGCTCGTCCTGGCCGTCGATACGCAGTCGGCCCGCAATCCGGAGAATCCGCAGACGATCCTGGGTACGACGGTCACGCTCGCCGTCAAGCCGGAAGAAGCACAGAAATTGGCGCTGGCGGCCAACAACGGCGAGCTTCGCCTGGCGCTGCGTAACGTGACCGACGACAAAAAGGTGCAGCTGTCGGCCTCGCGGCCTGGCGATCTCTCCCGGCAGACGCAGGACACGGGAGACGAAAAGACGGAAACGACCGCCGAAACGGGATCGACCGCGCCTTCGGGGACAACGGTCCCGCCGATCCCGGCCCTGACGGCGGCGCCGATGAAGGAGCCGACACCGACGCCGGTGCCTGTGGTCGAAGAACCGAAGTCGAAGCGAATCCACATTCTGCGGATCGAAGACGGGCCGAATGTGACTTCGCACCAGTTCCCGTTCAACGAAGAGACGAAGAGCTTCGAGGGGGGACCGGTGCAACGGAAAGAGGTCGCGCCGAAGTAGGCGGGCCGGCTTGGGGGTAGCGACAAAGAACGAATTGTCCGCCAGCCCTTAGCAGAATGGTTGTCTACGAGCCGCGACCGCTAGGGAGCGTCGGCGTGACGCTGCGAAAAAGCGATCCCTAACGGTCGCGGCTCGTAGACAACAACAACTTCCGGGACAGACTCTCGGCAGCAGTGGAGGTGAGGGAGCGGTCACGGAGGTGCCGCTCTCTTAGGGGACAGGAACCTTGGCGAGATACCCTGACGGGTCCGCCGCTAATCGATGAGGTGTAAGGATGCGCCGCTCGACCCGAATGATGCGTTCCCTTTTGGGGGGAATGCTGCTGGCTCTTCTCGTCGCCGCCTTCGCCCGCGACGGCTTCGCCCAGGATGTCAAAACCTTTAGCAAGGCGGTCATCGTCCCACTCAACGGGACCACGCCCCTGCAAATGTCCACCAAAAAACCCATCTCGCGCGTGGTCACCACCAAGGAAGGCGTGGTCCGGATCGTCACCGTTCCGGGCGACCCGAGCACGATTCGGCTCATCGGCCTGGTCGCGGACCTGATCAAGATTGAGCTGACCGACGAGGACGGCAAGAAAGAGTCGTTCGACGTCATCGTTCAGATCGACGTCGAGTATCTGCGCACGCAGCTCAAACGGGCGATGCCGACCGCGAACATCAACCCGATTCCCTATTCGAGTACCGGCGTCATTCTGAATGGCACCGTCGCCAAGGCCGAGGACGTGGACGTGATCCTGCAGGTGGCCAAGGCCATCGGCGGTTTCCAGATCGTCAACGGCCTGCGCGTCGGCGGCGTGCAACAGGTGCAGCTGGACGTAATCATCGCCCAGGTGTCGCGCAGCGAGTTCCGGGCGATGGCCTTCAACTTTCTGACCGACAGTCCCACCTCGTTCCTCGGCAGCACGGTGGGCAGCGCCGTGGTCAACCCAGCAACCGTGGGCATCGGCGGCGTGTTCTCGGCCTTCCCGGCTCTGCTGGGTGCGCCGGGCACGCCGAACGGCCAGCCGACGAACGTGCTGTTCGGTGTCATTAACAGCCAGCACGGGTTCCTCGGCTTCCTGCAGGCGCTGCGGATCGAGGGCGTGAGCAAGACGCTGGCCCAGCCAAGCCTGACCACGATGAGCGGCACGGCCGGCAGCTTCCTGGTCGGCGGCGAGCAGGCGGTTCCGGTGCCGGCCGGCCTCGGCCAGGTCGGCATTCAATTCGAGGAGTTCGGCACCCGCCTCAATTACCTGCCCATCGTGCTCGGCAACGGCAAGATTCATCTAGAAGTCGAGCCGGAAGTCAGCAACCTCAGCGCCGCCAACGGCACGAGCATCGGCGGCACCGTAGTGCCCGGCCGCGTCACGAACCGCACGCACGCCACGGTCGAGTTGGAGGCGGGACAGACCTTTGTCATCGCCGGCTTGATCCAGCACGATGTTCAGGCCTCAGCGAATAAAGTGCCGATCCTGGGCGACATTCCCTTCCTCGGCGCGGCCTTCAGCAGCAAGACGGTGACGGAGATCGAGCAGGAAGTGATCGTGCTCGTCACCCCGCATCTGGTGGACGCCCAGGACTGTAGTCAGGTGACAAAATGTTTGCCGGGGCAGGAATCGCGCACCCCCGATG
>JBBQPD010000910.1:0-3110 GCA_038331535.1 Gemmatales bacterium
GCGGAGATCGGCCCTTCCGACCAGTTTCGCGCCGACCGGCGCATGGTGATCGCGAACACCTTCCGCTGGCTCGAAGGTCTTGCGGAGAGCGAATGGGACCAGGATTGAGGGTCGAGTCCTTCGAGCCGCGAGCGCCGGTTCGATTGGAAAGGGCTTCAGAGAGGTTCCGATCGTGACCGAATCACGATCAACGGGCGAGAAAAGAAGCGCGTAACTCTCCGCCACCAACGCCAGAAGGAAGTGCGCTTTGTCAGCGTCAGAAACTGATCGTCGACACAAAAGTCGTAATCCTCCAGGAATCCTGCCCTTCCCAACACGGAGATAGCTGCTGCGCCCACATCCGCTGGCGTTTCGAGAAAGTAGCAAGGCCAAAAGTGCGTGTGGTTGGCTATTTTTACGCGGATCGTCGCGCGATAGCGTCTTGTCCTTCCAACCAAGCCCGCGGCCGTACCCGGCTGGGAGCGGTCGAATGCGATGCCCTCGCGCTGCGCCAGCGCTATCGGGATGCTAGTGCAATCCGCGCCTGTATCGAGGAGAAATGGGAGCGCGACGTAATCGCCATACCGGGTCAGGATCCGCACAGTCACCACCGGCGAATCGCATCGCGCCCCGCCGATTTCCTTGGGGGATAAGGGAACCCGAATTGTCATAGGCCCTCATATACCGAAGGCAATCGCTCCTCGCCCCATCGGCTCACCGGTTCGCCGCGGAGTTGATCTCGCTCCTCGGCTGGCAACTGGTCGCGGAGCTTGTGAAAACCTCCCTCGCTCATGTCATCCATCGACACAATGACATAACCCTCGGGAGTTGCCAGATATTCGACGTAGTGCCCGCCGAAGTAATAATGCAACTTCAACTCATTCTCGATCGAGCGCCGGAACCTGGCGCGCTCCCAGAACCAGAATGGCTTGCAATATTCCCAGATGATCGGCAGCAGTTCCGGCGGCAGCGGCAAATCGCGCAGCCAGATGCGGCCCTCCGGTGACGGGGAAGGCTTCGGCAACGATGCCAGACGGTCCACTTCGGTCGAGGTGGGAGCGCTCATGATCGTCCTCCTTCTTCCGCCCAGTCTACCAGAACCGATCGGCCGAATCACCAGGAAGCCGCGCGGCCTTCGAGGCTGGCGGTTGCCCTGACGCGGGCTACAATCAACCTGCCCATCCTTCTTCTCGCCTCCGAGGTTGCCGCCGTGCGTTCGCTCTTCCTGCTGACGGCCGCCGCGGCCCTGGCCTGTCTCACCACTCTGGTGCCGATGACCACCGTACAAGCCGACGAAGGCATGTGGCTGCTCAACGCCCCGCCGCGACAGCTGCTCAAAACGAAATACCAGTTCGACCTCACCGACGACTGGCTCGAACGCGCCCGCCTCGCCTCGGTGCGCTTCAACAACGGCGGCTCCGGCGGCTTCGTATCGGCCGATGGCCTCATCGTCACCAACCATCACATCGCCGCCGACGCGCTGCAAAAGCTCAGCCCCGCCGACAAGGACTACCTTCGCGACGGCTTCTACGCTCCCAACCGCGCCGGCGAGCTGAAGTGCCCCGACCTGGAGTTGAACGTCCTCCAGACCATCGCCGACGTAACGGAGCGCGTCAACGCCGCGGTCAAGGCGGACCTCCCTTCCGACAAGGCGTTCGCCGCTCGCCGCGCCGTCATGGCCGAGATCGAGAAGGAATCGCTTCAGAAGACGGGCCTGCGCAGCGACGTGGTCACGCTCTACCAGGGCGGCCAGTATCACCTGTACTGCTACAAGAAGTTTACCGACGTGCGCCTTGTCTTCGCGCCGGAGGCTGGCATCGCCGCGTTCGGCGGCGACGTGGACAACTTCGAGTATCCGCGCTTTTGCCTCGACGTCGCCTTCTTTCGCGCGTACGAGGACGGCAAGCCGGCGACGCCCAAGCACTTCTTCAAGTGGAGCAAAACCGGCCCGGCCGAGAACGACCTCGTGTTCGTGACCGGCCACCCCGGCACGACGAATCGGCTCGAAACGCTCGCCAAACTACGGCACCGCCGCGATGTGACGCTGCCCTACACGCTGTACCGTTTGCGTACCATGGAGGCGGCATTGCATCAGTTTTCGGCGCGCGGCCCAGAGCAAGCGAAAATGGCGGCGAAGGATTTGCACCGCGTCGCCAACGCTCGCAAGGCGTTCAGCGGGCAGTATCAGGGGCTGCTCGACCCCGCGGTCCTTCAACGCAAGGCGGTGGCCGAGGCGGACCTGCTCGTCAAAGCGCTGGAGAAAACCGAAGTGACGAAGGCAGCGGAACTGGAAAGCGCAATCGCACATCTCGCTGCGGCCGAAAAGACTTTTGCGGCGTTCGAGCGCGATTTCTACCTGCTGGAGCGCGGCGATGCCTTCGACTCCGACCTGTTCGCCGTCGCCCGGCATTTGGTGCGGCTGGCGGCCGAGCGGCCGAAACCGAATTCCGAGCGGCTGCGCGAGTACCGCGATTCGGCGTTGGAGTCGCTGGAGTTCCAGCTTTTCTCGCCCGCGCCGATCCACGCCGACCTGGAGAGAACCCGTCTGGCGACTTCGTTGACATTTCTCGCCGAGAATCTGGGCGGTGACCATCCTATCGTGGTGCAGGTGATGGCCGGCAAGTCGCCCTCCGCCCGCGCCGCCGAGCTGGTGAATCGTAGTAAACTGTTCGACCCCGCCGAGCGCCGGCGGCTGGCGAAGGAGGGCAAGCCCGCGATTGACGCCGCGCAAGATCCGGTGATCCGCCTGGCCGTGCTGATCGACGAACAGGCGCGGAAGGTGCGCAAGCGCTACGAGGACGAGGTCGAGGAGCCGGAGCGGCAGGCGAGCGCCAAGATCGCCCGCGCTCGCTTCGACCTGCTCGGCAGCGACATTGCCCCGGACGCCACGTTCACGCTGCGGCTGGCCTTCGGCGTCGTCAAGGGCTACGCGGTGGACGGTACCGACCTACCGCATTCGACGACCGTCAGCGGCGCGTTCGAGCGCGCCGAGAAGCTCGGCAACCGTGAGCCGTTCGTCCTGCCGAAGCGCTGGCTCGACGCGAAATCCCGGCTCGACCCGAAGATGCCGATGGATTTCGTCTCGACGGCGGACACGATTGGCGGCAACAGTGGCAGTCCGGTGCTGAACC
>JBBQPD010000911.1:0-3109 GCA_038331535.1 Gemmatales bacterium
ATGACCCCTACTATCGCCGCGAATCACGAGCCATTGAGGAGGACTTTGCACGACTGACGCTGCGATCGCTTGAGGAGGAGAAGCGATGAGCCTACAGCGCGGGGAGGTGTACTTTGTCGATCTCGATCCGGTCTTCGGACACGAGCAAGCTGGACGGAGACCGGTCGTCGTGATGTCGAATGACGTTCTCAACCGCCAGCGCTTGACCGTTTTGGTCGTACCCGGCACGACGCGAAAGCGCCAATCATGGTTGGCTTTAGGGAATGTTATTGTCCCCTGCCGGCGAAGGCGGACTGACATTCGAAACGGTATTTATGACGTTTCAAACTCGGGCATTGGACCACAGTCGTTTCCCGGCAGCGCCGCGCGGCACGCTCGGTCCTGCTGCGCTGGCGAACATTGAACGAGCGCTTTCCTGGACGTTCTCTCTTTCCGGTAAGAGTTCCTCTTCTCCGTAACCTCCATCGAAGACCGTGAGAACCTTTCTGATGCGCGTCGGCGGCATTATCCTCTGTGGCGGCCAGAGCAAGCGCATGGGCCGCCCGAAGGCGTGGTTGCCGTTCGGCGACGAGCTTATGTTGCCGCGCGTCGTCCGCCTGCTTGGCGAGGTCGTTTCGCCGCTGGCCGTGGTCGCCGCGCCCGATCAGGACATTCCCTCCCTCTCTTCGGAGATCGCCATCGTTCGCGATGAGGAGAAGGGCCGCGGCCCGCTTCAGGGACTGGCGGCCGGATTGGAAGCGCTGCGCGGCCGAGCCGATGCGGCCTACGCTTCTTCTTGTGACGTACCCTTCTTGCGGCCCGCGTTTGTCCAACGATTACTCGACCTCCTCGGCGATCATCTCATCTGCGTTCCGCACGTCGAAGGGTATCACCACCCGCTGGCGGCGATCTACCGAGTGGAAGTGCTGGATACCGTGCGGAGCCTGCTCACCGAGGACCGCCTTCGGCCTTTCTTTCTCTTCGAGGCCGTGCCCACGCGCATCGTCGAACCCGCCGAGCTGGCCGACGTCGATCCGACCTTTGAGACGCTGCGCAATCTCAACACGCCCGAAGAGTACGAGGCCGCCTTGCGCGACCTGGACCGCTGAGACCTATTGACGGCATCCATTCTGTCTTTTTCGCGATTCGGTATTGACAGCGATTCCAGTTCCGACTGTGCTTTGCCACACAAAGTCTATGGGCGGCACAGTTTTCACCGGAGACGCGGATGGAGTTGCGTGAGGCCCTCGACCGGGTCGCCGAGATTCGCCAGCGGCTGGCGGAAGCGGAGTTGTTTCGCGGCTACCGTGCCATTCCGGCCGCGTTTGCGGGGCTACTGGCTCTCAGTGCGGGCTGGTTGCAACCGTGGTTCGTACACGCTCCCGTTGACGCTTGCCTCGATTATGTCCTGTTCTGGAGTGCCATTGCGGCCCTCAGTTTGGGTGCCAGCGTGGCGGTGATGTGGTTGCGCGATCGGATGCACCGAGGCCGCGAGATCAACCCGGCGACAGGGGCCGGCGTCACGCCGCTGATCCCGTGCCTCGTGGCCGGAGCCTGCGTCACCGTGGTGCTGGTGCGCTTGGCGCCTGAATCGGTGTGGCTGCTGCCGGGTCTATGGCAGCTGTTTTACAGCCAGGGTTTGTTCGCCTCGTGCCGCACCCTGCCGCGGCCGTTGTTCGCAGTGCCCGCGTTCTACCTGGCGATGGGACTGTGTACGCTATGCCTCGCTCGTGGGCCGCACGCCCTCACGCCCTGGGCGATGGCGCTGCCGTTTGGCGTCGGCCAATTGCTGGCGGCTGCCGCCCTCTACTGGACACTGGAACGCCATGACCGCACGGAAGAAATCGACGCCGAACCCTGAGACGGGCCGCTATTCTTACGACGGTCTGGACCGCGTCATCCATGAGAAGGCGCGGCTCGGCATCCTGACGTCGCTGCTCGTGAATCCGAACGGCTTGCTGTTTGGCGACCTCAAGCGGCTTTGTACGCTGACGGACGGCAACCTGAGCCGACATTTGCAGGCGCTCCAGGAGGCCCACTTGGTCGAAGTGTGGAAGGGCTACAAGGACCGGCGGCCGCAGACGCTCTGTCGCATCACCGACGCCGGCCGCGCGCGCTTCCGCGAGTACCTCAGCGTTCTGGAACACGTCATCGCCGACGCGGAACCGGTCGCCGACGCCCCGCGACCGGCTGGGAAGCTGAGCGAAGGATGGTCGCCTGCCTGAAGGGCGGAACAACAGCCGGCGTTTTCGCCGGCATTTTCTTCGGCTTTTTACTTTGCAATACAGAGTAATTGTCGCCACAAACAGGAGGAGTGATATGAGCCTGCTGATTGAAGAATCCGCCGAAGTGGTCGCGGACGTGAACCGGGCATTTTTCGAGGTAATCGACGACGAACCGGCTCAACAAGTTGCGGAGTCGCGCCGCTCACGGGTCTGGTGCGACTACTATCGCATGAACCGAACCCGGTTAATCTCCATTCCCTGGCAGCGCGGCGTGGATCTGACGGTCGAAGAACGCACGGTACTGATCCCGTCGATCCAGGAGTTTCAGCTCGGCGAGAGTTCCGACGGGGCCAACCCGAAACGGCTGGCGCGGCTATACGCAGAGGCAACAGGAGACACCCACTACCAGGAGGCGATGAATCGGTTCATCTCGGAGGAGCATCGTCATAGCCGCTACCTGGGACGGTTCCTCGACCTGGCCGGCGCGCCGCGCCTGCAGTCGTCATGGACGGATTCCATTTTCCGCCGCCTGCGCCGGGCGCTGGGCCTGGAGCTAATGCTGGTCACCCTGCTGACGGCGGAGCTGATTTCCAAGGTCTACTATCGCGCCTTGTATTCCGCGAGTTCATCGGAACTGCTGCGGCGTATCTGTGCCCAGTTGCTGCGCGACGAACGCAAGCACGTCGAGTTCCACGTCGAGCGCTTACTCATGATTCGCAGGTGTCGGTCAGGGTGGAGACGGGCGTTGACGATCGCGGGCCAGAGAGTCCTGTTCGCGGGAGCTTGCCTCGCGGTCTGGCGGCGGCATGGAGCAGCAATTCGGATGGGTGGATATGGTTTCCGGCGGTTCTGGGGCTGCGCGTGGGCGGAGTTCGAGAAGGCGATCCGTTGAACGGGCCTCATCG
>JBBQPD010000912.1:0-3101 GCA_038331535.1 Gemmatales bacterium
TGGAGAGCGGCCGCGAGCTGTTTTGCGACAAGTCGCCGACGCTGCCGGTCAACAGCGTCGCGTTCTCGACCGACGGCAAGCAGGCTTTTTCCGGGATGAACGAGCCGCGCGTGCGCCGCTGGAACGTGGGAGAGGAGGGCAAGCTGACGGAGGCCGAGCCGATCAAGGGCGCGAACGGCTACCTCTACGGGATGATTGTGTCGCCGGACAACAAGACGGCGTTGACGCGCGGCCTCGACGGCTCGCTGGTGCTGCGCGACCTGGCGACGGGGGCGCCGCTGAAGCAGTGGTCCTTCTTCGAGAACATCGGCAATGTCGCCTTTTCGCCGGATGGAAGGCACATCGCGGTGGGGCTGGGGACGGGGGTCGTGTATATCCTGCGGGTGGAGATGAAGTGATGTGGGAGCCGCTTGCGGCTTAGCGGGGACCACCGCTAAGCCGCAAGCGGCGGAGGGGCTATTTTTCGTCGATGACTTCGAGCCGCGCCGGCAAAATGAACTCGAACGTTCGCGTCCCGGTGGCGCCGGCGACATGCTTGCCGGTGAGCCGCACCTTCTTGCCGACGTAGGGCGCCAGCGGAGCGCCCGCGTCCGGGTAGAGGTTCAGGTCCAGCCGGCCGAACGCCTTGCCCGACTGCATCAAGAGAGAGTAACCACTCTTGTCCTGCTTTTGCACGACACCGACGTACTCCTTCTCGGCGCCGGGTTCCTGCTTGTAGAGTTTGTGGTTGGCGAGAACGTCGGCCTTCGCGGGCGGTTCCTTTGCCTCCGGCTGCTTCTCTTCCTTCTTCTCGACCGTGACGACTTCGAGCCGCGCCGGCCAGATTTCGCGGTGATCCCTGCCCTCGACCTCCATGTCCACCGCCTTGCCGGTCAGCTTCACGCGCTTGCCGATGTACGCCTTCAGCAGCTCCGGCTTGCCGCCAATGTAGACTTCGCGCACGTTCTTCTTGCCCTCCTCGCCCATCTCCAGCGTGTACGGGTTGAAGCGGCCGAAACCGACGACGCCCTTGCCTCGGTCCTTGAACAGCAGCACGCCGACGAAGTCCTCTTCCTTGCCTTTCTGGCCCGTGTACCAGTCTTCCTTGGCGAACAGCTCCAGCTTGGCGGGCGGTTCCTTCGCGGGTTCGGCGGCGCTGGGGGCGGCCGAGAGGAGCGCCAGCATCAGAGGGGTAATCATTGAGGAGTCTCCGGGGTTCGAGGCGTGGGGAAGCTTCAAATCAGGTGGTGGTATTATCGACGATTGCGGGCGGAGATACAACCAGGCTCGAAACAGAACGCGCGAAACGGCAAGCCGCGGCGCGACCTCGACGCAGTGCCGTTGTGGTGCGTGCGCGACGAACGGTATAATTCAACTTCCCATTCAGGAGGAGAGGACAGCATGAGCACTCCCAGCGCCGTCAACGGCAGGAACCACATCGCCGGTAAATGGCAATCGCCGCGCGGCCCGCGCTTTCCGAGTCACAGCCCGGCGCGCACCAGTGAAGTCGTCGGCGAGTTTCCGGCCAGCACCGCCGCGGACGCCGACGCCGCGGTTGCCGCGGCGCGGCAGGCGTATCCCGAATGGCGGCGCATGAGCCGCATCCGTCGGGGCGAGCTGTTCGACAACCTCGCGCAGCTCGTCAAGCGCGACACCGACGACTTGGCGCGCCTCATGGCCCGCGAGTGCGGCAAGGTCGTCACCGAGTGCCGGGCCGAGGTCGTCGAAGGTCTGCACATGATCCAGTACGTGTTCGGCAGCGCCCGCATGTCGATGGGCGACGTGCTGGCCTCCGAAATCGAGGAGAAAGACGTCTTCGTGCGCCGCAAACCGTGGGGCGTCGTCGCCGTCATCACGCCGTGGAACTTCCCCTTCGCTGTGCCGCTGTGGATGCTCGGGCCGAGCTTGCTCGAAGGGAACACGGCCATTTTCAAGCCGAGCGAGGATACGCCCGCCGTCGGCCAGCGCCTGGTCGAGCTGTTCCTCGAAGCCGGCTTTCCGCCGGGCGTGATTAACCTCGTTCACGGCGACGGCGTCGTCGGCGAGGCGCTGGTGCGCAATCGCGAGGTGAACGTCGTCTGCTTCACAGGCAGCTACGACGTGGGCAAGCGCATTCAGGAATTGTCGGCGTCGATGCCGGATCGGGTCGTCGCGGCCGAGATGGGCGGCAAGAACGGGCTGATCGTCTGCGAAGACGCGCGCCTGGAGCTTGCGGTCACCGCCGGCATCCTGTCGGCCTTCAAGACGACCGGCCAGCGCTGCGTGTCCGCCAGTCGAATTATTGTGCATCAGTCGTTGTTCAAGCGCTATGGGGAGCGTTTCGCGGAGGTCGCCAAACAGGTGCGGTTTGGCGACCCGCTCGACCCGACGAGCTTTGCCGGCCCGCTCATCAACCGATCCGCCGTGGAGAAAGTCCTCGGCTACAACGCCCTCGCCGCGGAGGAGGCGAGGGACATGCTCTCCCTCGGCCAGGAGATTTCGCCGGTCGGCGGCGAGAAGGGCTGTTTTCTGTCGCCGTGCGTCTACGCCATCAATCACCGGCCCGATTCACGCGTGCTCAAAGAAGAAGTGTTCGGACCGCACGTCGCCCTTATTCCATTCAACTCGGACGAGGAAGCGGCGCAGATCTTCAACGACACGGAGTACGGCCTGTCCATGGCGGTAATCACCGAGAGCTTTCGACGCATGCGGTTCTTCCGCGACGAATGCGAGTTCGGCATGGGCTACGTCAACCTGCCGTGCATCGGCGCCGAGGTGCATCTGCCGTTCGGCGGCGTGAAGAAGAGCGGCAACGGCCACCCGTCCGCGGCCGGGCTGGTTGAAGCGGTGACGCACCAGATCGCCTGGACGGTGAACCACGGGACGGAAATCAAGATGGCGCAAGGTTTGACGACCAGCATCGAGGGAGGGCCGGCGTGAGATTGAAATCCTGACGGAACGGCGTTTGGTGATTGACGAACTGGTTTCTCCCGCGTTATCTTAGTGTCTGTCCCGTAAGTAGATTCTACGAGCCGCGACCGTTAGGGAGCGTCGGCGATACGCTACGAAAAACGCTCCCAAACGGTCGCGGCGCGGAGAAAACAACCCCTTCCGGGGCAGACTCTTAGAGCGGGTCGGTTTCA
>JBBQPD010000913.1:0-3100 GCA_038331535.1 Gemmatales bacterium
CCCCACCCAGCCGCGCCCGTCTGGCCGCGCTGGTGCCAGCGCACCCTGACGGTCGCGGCTCGTCAAATAAATGGTTGTGCGTGCCGTTAGATCACTTCCTTGAGCCAATCGCGCAACACATCGGGATCGGCGGAGAATCGGCTCTCCGTCATGCGCGCCGATTTGGGCAACTTCCCTAAATCGCCTGATGGCGCCGCCAGCAAGACCGAACGCGGCGCGATCTCGGCCAGCACGTCGGGCAGGTCGCCGAAGTCGCGCACCAGCCCCGGCAGCAGACTCGCCGCATTGACGGGCACACCCGCCTCGTCAAACAGCGACAGATAGCTGGCGCGCATCTCTTCGAGGGCGACGCGCCGCACGGTCGGCGCGACCGCCGCCGCGAGACACACGACGAGCGCCGCGTCGCGTCGGCCACAAAGTGTGACTGGGCCTGTTTGCTTTCCCACGGCCGCCAACACATCGGCGACGCGCATGCCCAGCAGCGACTGGCCGACCAGGAAGGCGTTGTAGGCCAGATTTTCTTCCACCCCCACCAGCGGGTCGGCGTAGTCGTGCCCCTTCACCGCCAGCGCCGGCCGCAGTTGCCCCACGCCGCGCGGGTCGATCACGCGCACGGTGTGATTCGTCCGGCCCAGCGCTTGTAGCAATTTTTTCTCCTCACGCCAGTCCGGCGCTTCGTTGCCGTTGACCAGCAGGATCGTGCCATCGCCCGTTTTGCCTTCCACGGGGATGATCGATTCGCGGTAATCCGCAGCGTCCTTGTCGAGGCGCAGCAGGTCGATCAGCTTGGCGCGGGGTCGCTTCGGTCGGCCGCGAAACTCCTCGAGCGCCAGCGGCAGCAGGTGCCGTGATTTGAAGGTGACGTTGACCTGGCCATCGGCGCAGACCTGCAGTTCTTTCGGCGTCCGTGGCGTGACAGCGAACTCATCCGCGGACTCCTTCTTGCCAGCCAGCCAGCGCTCCAACCAGGCGTAAGCCGCCTTGCGTAACGGCAGGCTCAGGCCGTGTTTTTCGTCCGCTTCCACCATCGCCACACGCTCAGGAACGCCAGCCACGGCATAGAGGTGTTTCGCCTCCTCGACCGTCTCGCGCGCGCCTTCGATCGGGAAGAAATCACGCCGGGCCGCGGCGACCAGCGTCGGCCGCGGGGCACACAGCGCGAGCAATCCGGCGTGGTCGATGCCGCCGCCGACGAAGTTGTAAATGTCCTGTTCCGGATCGGCGTCCGGGTCGGTCTCGATGCGATTGCCCATGCGCCGCGGCAGCGTGGTGAGATAACACGAAATCACGGCGGCGGCGATGCGCGGATCGAGAGCGGCGAGATACGCGGTGAGTGTGCCGCCGCCGGAGTTGCCGACGCAGCCGATCTTCTTCGCATCGACCTCCTTGAGCGAGACGAGGTAGTCGATGCCGCGCATGCCGTCCCAGATGCGGTAGCGCGCGAGGCTGGTGCCGAGCAAGTAGAGCGGATTACCGAGGACCGCGTGCTCACCGCAACTCAGGTTGAAGCGCGATCGCCCCTTCGCCGAATCCCAGAACTGGCTGCGCTCGCCCTGTCCGACCGGGTCGTAGGTCAGCACGACGAAGCCGCGCTTGGCGAGGTTGATGTGCAGCGTCTGATACGGCCCGGCCGCCTTGCCGACTTCGGAATGACCGCACGGGCTGAGAACGGCCGGCGCGGGACCGTCGAGCTTCAGGGGGCGATAGAGCAAGGCCGGCACGAAATAGCCGGGAAAACTGGCGTAGACGAGCTTGTCGATGGTGTAGCCGTCGCCGTCGATTCGCCCGGTCTTGCGAACCTCCGGCACGTCCGCTTTCGCCGGCAGACCGTCGAACAGTTCCAGGAACTTGTCGCGCAGCGTGCGTTGCAGCGCCTCCAGGTCGGCGGGAGACTTCACGGCGGCGAAGCGCTCGCGGCGCTGCTTCTCCAGCGCGGCGGCGCGGTCGAGGATCTGGCGATGAAGCGAAGGCCGGTCCGGATCGGCGGCAAGAGAGCCGTCTAATCCAACAGTTGCGGCTGCCGCACCGTAGAGGAACTCACGCCGCGATGGGGAGAGCATGGGAAGCCTCCTGGTGGCACCGTCGTGTTCCTATCGCCGGCCGTTGCTCAGAGCTTGTACTACCGTATGCTACGCTCCGAGGGACACCGTCGCCACGGCGTCCATTTCGATCTTGGACACTTGGAACCCAGCCGTTTGCACCTGCGTGATCGCTGAGCGAATCGCCTCTTCTAGTGTGGCAGCTTCTCGATCGAAGTGAATCCAAGCCAGGCCGTTACAGCAGGTCGGCGTGCCGTCGTCGCAACCGGCCGCAAACAGCCCATCGGCCTGAGCGTCCGTAATCTCCTCGACGTCCTTCACGAAGACGTCAAAGGCATAAGTCTTCATATAAGCACCTCTTTCGCTCTCCCTCGTCTCAGTGCGGACAAGCTGCCACGCGCCGCCGAATGTAAGCAGCGTGGTTCTCCGGTACGCGCGGCGTGCCATAGATGGTAACGATGCAACCTCCGCGAATTTGAGCCGGGCAGTACAGTCGTCCCCACGCATGAGCACGCGGCCCCGATTTCACCAACCGCCATCCCTCTGCGCAGGCGTAATCCACGGCCTCTCGTATGTGCTTGTTCGGATGGTCATTCATGACGCGCCTGAACCCGAGAACGGACACCATACGATATTATCTACCGCCTGTGGACGCAGAACCGATGGAGTCGCGATCGGCGCCGTGAGATTTGGATCGTCACCCATTGCTTCATCCTACCCGATATTGTCAGCCGTCATGATTGTGTTGACCGGGCCGCTTCGTTCCGGTTGACCCTACTTGCCGCCGGGAAGACATGAGAGTTTCCCGCACGCACGGTCGCAGCGGGCCGGCTGTCCCTATGCGCGCCGCGCCGGCACTCCGGTATCATCGCAAATCGAACGACGGTTGCAAGGAAGAGGTCGCCGCCTGCACCCTGACCACTCGATCCACTATAAAAGGAGCCAGGAGAATCACCGCGACGACGGCACCATCGTCCCGCCCCGGTCTGCGGAATACGAGGAACGTATGACGGCGTCTTCCGCCAAGAATTTGCCGCTGACGCCGCTCTTGCACACCTATT
>JBBQPD010000914.1:0-3098 GCA_038331535.1 Gemmatales bacterium
TTCCGGGCCGAGGGTGAGACGAAGCGGCCGGGTGACCACGCGCAAGCCGGGCGATCCGCCCTCCAGCCGGAAGTCGATGCGGTCGCCCTCTCGCCCGGCGGCGGCCAACTCAACCGCGGAGCCCGTCGCCTTGCGTGCAGCTTCCAGAGCCGACCAGATGCGAGCGCCAGCTCGATCCGGGCTGTCTCCCCAGCCGGCGAGTCGGTCCAGCAGAGGCAGACGGGCGTTACCCAGCAGGCCGCGCCAGGCCTCGCGGCCACGCGGCAGCACCGGCGTCATGTCGCAACCGAGCGGTCCTGGGCCGGCCACGCACAGGCAGCCAAAGTCGTCATGGGTGATGGACAGATCGAGTCGCTCGCGCGGCACTTCATCGAAACACGGCCTGCCGTCCGTTTGCCAGGCGAGCGGGGGGTGTGAACCTCCCGGTAAACTGCCCGCGCCACTCCAGCGCTCCAGCGCCTCCTCGATCAGCGGCAACTCCAGGCGCCGCCGTTCCTCTCGCGGCAGCCGATGCAGCCGGCGCAGCGGGGAGTAAGCCGTCCCCGGCAGTCCCACCGCCGCGCCGGGCGGCCAGGCAGCCTCGACCGCGGCCCGCAGCAGGCGTTCGTCACGCGGGCCGGGTTGGGCGAGGTCCTCCGCGCTGGGGTTATCCGGCCTCTCGGCGAGGATGCGAAGCCGGCAGCCGGTCAACCGCTCGCGCATCCGCCCGGCCGCGTCCACCGCGAAGACCTCGGCGACGTATTCCTGCCCTGCGCGGACCTTGAATGGCGCCACCACCACTCGCCGGCCGTCTTCCGTCCCCGCGCCTGTCTCCCGGAAGCGTTCAAGCCGGTCGATGTGGACCGGCAGGCACTCCTCACGAGGGATGGTCAGTTGTCCGGCCTGGAGCAGGACGTCGCGGAAGAATGGGTCGCCCAGCACCAGCCGGTCGCCTGAATTCGGGAAGGCGCTGCGTCCGGCCTCCTCGGCCGTGACCGCCCACGACTTGAGAACCACATGATCGCTGTCGAGTTCGATGATCCGGGCGACGCGCCGAAAGAGAGGCCCTTGAAAGAGCAACCCGCCGTAAAGGTCAGTTTCCGGCTCGATCGGCAGGGCATCTTCGGCGAGCCGCGGAGCAGACGTCGGGCCGCCCGGCAAGGTCGCGAGGACCACCTGCGCCGCGAAGTGGTCCACGGCGAAGCCGGTCTGTTCCGAGCGGACACGGACGTCGAACACGAACTCACCCGCTGCTGCTGCCTCGTGGGCCAGCGCGCGCACCTCGATCTCGACACCCGCGGCCCCGTCAACAACAATCGGCCGCTCCAGCCGGACGTCCTCGAAACGAGCCACGTCCAGGGCGGTGTCGCCGGCCAGGGCGATGGCCGCCTGCGCCATCGCTTCCAGCCCGAAGACCGCCGGCCACAGCGGCGAGCCGTGGTAGACATGGTCGCGCAGATAGGGGTCCCGGTCGGGCGTCAGCCGAGCTCGCGCCGCCAGTTCGACTCCGGCCTGGAAGCGAACGACGCGCTCCAGGAAGCGAAACCCATGAGGCAGGACGGCCGCCTCCGCCGGCCAGGTGTCCAGGCCGCCGAGTTGTCCGGCCACGACGACCTGGGCATGGCCGGGATCGCCCAGAATGAGCTGCACGAACCGCCGCGTTCCTTCCTCGGTGGAGATGGCGCCGATGCCGCGCCGGGCGAGTGCCTCCGTGCTGCCGGCGCGGGTTCCCATGCCGGTCTCGGCCCAGACGCTGAACGCAATAGCCTGCACGTCCGTTTCCGGGTGCTCGACGCCAAAGCGGCGCAGCAACAAGTCGAGTGCCTCGTTGGCGAAGGCGTACCAGGCGTTGCCGGCCATGCCGGTGACGCCGAGAACGGAGGTCAGCCCGACAACCAGGCGAGGCGGTGTGGCAGCCAATTCACGACAGAGGTGGACCGCGCCGAGGACCTTGGGCGCGACCTCATCGAGAGCGCCCGCAACAGTCGTCTGCTCCAGGCGGCGCGGGCGGTTGCCGGCTGCCCCGTGGAGGACGCCGGTAATCGGCCCCAGGTCCGCCCGCACAGAGCGCACAAGATCGCGCACCGCGTCCGCATTGGTGACGTCGCAGGCATAATAGCGGGCAATCAGTCCGTCGCGCGCAAAGCTATCCAGGGTCTGAAGAAGCTCGGAGTCGCCGCCGTCAGTTGGATGGGGCGAGCGCCCGATCAGTGCGCAGCGGACCCCCGTGCCGCGGGCCAGGGCGAGCATACAGGCGGCGGTGATGCCACGACCTCCACCCGTGACCAGGAACACGTCAGCCGGCCCCCATTCCAGCGGCCGGGGCGGGTATGTGACAGGCTGCTGCAAGCGCACCCGAGGAACGAGCCGGACCCCCTCAGCATCGATGCCGATGGCGGCGAACGAGGCTTCTCCCGCCAGGCCCTCAAGCGCGACGGCGGAGGCGATCATCGGCACGGGCAACGACGGGGCAAGATCGAGCACGCGCACCCGCAGTTCTGGATGTTCCAGGTGCAGACTACGGGCGAAAGAGGCGGCGGCAGCGCACTCCAGTTCCGGCGGTGGACCGGACGTCCCGAATCTCCCCCTGCGAACTGAACGATCGCGACTCGTTTTGTACCCGGCGCGGCGGCGGCGGCGATGGCCAGCAGGCGAGCTATCGTGCGCCGCAACTTCGTCCCATCATCGCCGGCCGCCGCCTGACGTGGCAACAGGCCAATCACCCCAGCGGCGTCCATCGCCGGCTGTCGTTCGGCAGCGGCCTCGGGGTGGACCACTCTCACGGGGACACCCTGGTCGGCCAGCAAGGATGCCAGCGCCGCGCCCGGCATCGGGTCTTCCGCCGGTGCCACGATCAAGACCCCGCGCTCTTGCCACGCCGTCCCGCTCACTGGCCGTTCCAGGGATGTATCTTCTCTGGTTTGTCTTGGAAACATGGGCAGCCTGGCTCGGTGGTTATCGCGGGTCGCCTTAAAACCCACCTTCCGCGTAAGGCGCGTAACCTATTGCGGATAAACTCGTTACAGCGAGGGAAAAGTAGTGGACAAAAGAGTTAAGTAATGGAAACTTGAACACTTATAGAGCTACATCTCCTTGCATTGCAATGAGTTAGAATTTTG
>JBBQPD010000915.1:0-3096 GCA_038331535.1 Gemmatales bacterium
GGACACCGAGGTCGCCGTCACCCTGCGCTCTAAGCTCGAATCGTCCCCTTCCGACAGTCGCAAAGTCCTCGTCGGCGATGTCCGGGGCGAACGCCACGACGCGGCGCGCGGCGACGCTGGCGAGTCGATCGAGGGTGTCGAGCAGAAAGGCATGCGCGATCCTGGCAGCACGCTCCGGACCGACGTCCGCGGCCAGTCGCGTTTTGACTTGTCCGGCCCTCGGCCATTTGGCGAATAAGCCGAGTACATGACGGCGTGAGTTCATGAGCAGTATTATCCTGGCAAGTAGAACCCTCACGAGCCGCGACCGTCAGGGAGCGCTCCCTGACGGTCGCGGCTCGTGAGCGTCTTTCGGGCCGAGCTGATACGCGCGCCTCAACAATTCGTTGGCTGACCTACCACCGCAAGTGGTACAATCGTCCTTATCGAAATGATAGGAAGCCCGCACCCTCCCACCCGCCATCACGACCTCGCAGCCTCGAAGGTTTTACCATGACGGCCACACTCTCTCGCCGATATCGCCTGCTCCTCGCCATAAGCGCTGTCCTCTTCTGTTTGCGCGTCGAACCGCTCCGCGCCGAGGCTCCGGCCGAGCGGACCATCGACTTCGCCCGCCAGATTCGGCCGATCCTCTCGGACCATTGCTTCGCCTGTCACGGCCCGGATGCGAAGCAGCGCAAAGCAAAGCTGCGGCTCGATACAAAGGCCGGCGCCTTCGCCGAGCTGGACAGCGGCGCCGGCCAGGCGCTCGTCCCCGGCAAGCCCGGCGAGAGCGTCCTGGTCGAGCGCACCAGCTCCGCCAATCCCGACAAGCTCATGCCGCCGCCGAAGTTCGGCAAGAAGCTGTCGCCGGAGCAGATCGCCCTCCTCAAGAAATGGGTCGAGCAAGGCGCAAACTGGTCGGATCACTGGGCCTTCGCCGCCGCGCAGCGCCCGACCTTGCCGAAGGTCAAGAACACCGCCTGGCCACGTAACGAAATCGACGCCTTCATCCTCACTCGCCTGGAGCGCGAGAAGCTGCAACCTTCGCCCGAAGCGGACAAGCCGACGCTGCTTCGGCGCGTGACGCTCGACCTGACCGGCCTGCCGCCGACGCCCGCCGAGATCGACGCCTTCCTCGCCGACGACAGTCCCAACGCCTACGAGAAGGTGGTGGACCGACTGCTGAAATCATCGCGCTATGGCGAGCAAATGGCCCGCTTCTGGCTCGACGCCGCGCGCTTCGGCGACACGCACGGACTGCACCTCGACAATTACCGCGAAATGTGGCCCTACCGCGACTGGGTCGTCAACGCCTTCAACCGCAACCTGAGCTACGACCGCTTCCTGACCGAACAGCTCGCCGGCGACCTGCTGCCGAATGCGACCCAGGAGCAGATGGTCGCCAGCGGCTTCAACCGCTGCCACGTCACCACGAGCGAGGGCGGTTCGATCAGCGAGGAGGTCTACGTCCGCAACGTCGTGGACCGCGTAGATACCACCGGCACCGTGATCCTCGGTCTCTCGACTGGTTGCGCCAGCTGCCACGATCACAAGTTCGACCCGTTCCGGGCGAAGGATTACTACCAGTTCTTCGCGTTCTTCAACAGCCTGGACGAGAACCCGCTCGACGGCAACGCCGCGCGTTATCCGCCGATCCTCACGCTGGCGACGCCGGAGCAGACGGCCGAGATGGAGCGCGCCAAGCGGATCCTCGCGTCTCTGCGAAAAGTCATCGCCGAGGAGGTCGCCTTGGTGAAGTACGTCGATCCAGGCGCCGACAAGCCGGCGGCCGAGTCGCTGGCGGCGTGGCTGAAAGCGCCGAACGCCGGCGGTAAGCCTTTGCCCAAGCCGGTGCAGGACGTGTTGAAGATCGAGGCCGCCAAGCAGACCCCGCAACAGAAACAGGTGCTGCACGACTACTACGTCGAGAATGTGTGGGGCCAGACGCGGGCGACGTTCGAGCCGCTGCAGCAGAGTCTGGCGGCGCTGGAGAAGGAGCGCGATCGCATCGAAAAGTTGCTGCCGGTTACGTTGGTATCGCGCGAGATCGCGACGCCGCGGCCATCGTTCATCCTGAAGCGCGGCGAGTACGACCAGCGCGGCGAAGCGGTGCAGCGCGGGACGCCGTCGTTCCTGCCGCCCTTCCCGAAAGACGCGCCGCTCAACCGTCTCGGCTTCGCCCAGTGGCTGCTGGAGCCCGAACACCCGCTGACGGCGCGCGTGATGGTCAATCGCTTCTGGCAGCAGGTCTTCGGCACCGGCATCGTGAAAACGTCCGAGGATTTCGGCTCCCAGGGCGAACCGCCGACGCATCCCGAACTGCTCGACTGGCTCGCCGTCCAGTTCCGCGAGGACGGCTGGGACATGAAGAAGACGATGAAACGCATCGTCCTGTCCGCGACTTATCGCCAGTCGTCGAAGGTGACGAAGGATCGGTTGGCGAAGGATCCGGCCAACCGGCTGCTGTCGCGCGGACCGCGCTACCGCCTCGACGCCGAGATGCTGCGCGACCAGGCGCTCTTCGTGAGCGGACTGATGGCCGAGAAGCTAGGCGGCCCAAGCGTCAAGCCGCCGCAGCCGGCAGGGCTATGGGAGGCGGTCGGTTACGTCACGAGCAACACCGCCCACTTCACCGCAGACACCGGCAACGACAAGGTGCATCGCCGCAGCCTGTACACCTTCTGGAAGCGCACCTCGCCGCCGCCGCAGATGACGACGTTCGACGCCCCATCGCGCGAAGCCTGCTTGGTGCGGCGCGAGCGGACGAACACGCCTTTGCAGGCGTTGTTGCTGATGAACGAGACGCAGTACGTCGAGGCGTCGCGCGCTCTCGCCGAGCGCGCCATGAAGGAAGGCGGCGCGAAGCTGGAGGAGCGCATTGGATATTTGTTCCGTCTCGCAGTCGGCCGCAAGCCGGACGCGCTGGAAACGGCGGTCATTTTGGAGACGTACAACGTCCACCTTGCGAAATACGCGAAGGACGAGGCCGCGGCGAAGAAGCTGATCGCCATCGGCGAGAGCAAGGCCGACGCGAAGCTGAACGCCGGCGACCTGGCGGCGTGGACGATGGTGGCGAACCTAGTGCTGAATCTGGATGAGGTGATTAACAAGGAG
>JBBQPD010000916.1:0-3091 GCA_038331535.1 Gemmatales bacterium
CTGCCGCCCGAGACGCACGCCGCCGACGTGCGCCAGGCCGTGCAGAAACTGACGGCCGACTGCGCCATCGCGCGCACGCCGAGGCGCCGGCCCGTCCACCGCCAGTTCGTGCGCCTGGCGGCGCGGCACCCCTTCCGCCCCTGCATCATCGACAGCAGCGCCAAGGGGCAGGATCTCAACTACGGCAAGGCGCTCGCCGGGGCGATGTGCCTGGCGACGGCCCTCAAGCCGATCCTCGGCGACGAGCGCATGGTCGGCGTCTGGATGCCCCCCGGCGCCGGCGGCGCCCTCGTCAACATCGCCATCGCCCTGCTCGGCAAGACGTCGGTCAATCTCAACTACTCCGCCACGCCGACGGTGGTGCAGGCGAGCCTCCTCCAGTGCGGGGCCAAGCATGTGGTCACGGCCAAGCGCTTCGACAGCCGCGTCAAGCTCGTCCCCGGCCCCGGAATCGAGCCGGTCTACCTCGAAGACGTGATGCCGAAGATCACCAACGGCCAGAAAACACGGGCGTTCCTCAAGGTGCTGCTGCTGCCCGGCTGGTGGCTGGAGCGCGTCACGCTCGGCCTCGGCGGTCACTCGGTCACCGACCTGGCGACGATCATCTTCTCCAGCGGCAGTACCGGCGACCCGAAGGGCGTGATGCTGAGCCACGGCAACATCGCGGCCAACGTCGAGTCCATGATCCAGGCGGCGAGGCTGACGAAGGCGGACCGCCTGCTCGGCGTGCTGCCGTTCTTCCACAGCTTCGGCAACACGGAGACGCTGTGGACGCCGTTGCAGATCGGCGCCTCGGCGGTGTACCACGCCGATCCGCGCGCCGCCCGCGAGATCGGCGAGCTGTGCCGGACGCACAAATGTACGATCTTCCTGACGACGCCGACGTTCCTGCGCTTCTGCCTGAAGAAGTGCGCGGAGAACGATTTTCGGACGGTGCGCATCCTGATCACCGGGGCGGAGAAGCTGCCGCAACCGCTGGCTCTGGACTTCGAGAAGCGCTTCGGCGCGCTGCCGCATGAGGGCTACGGTTGCACGGAGCTGGCGCCGGTGGCGGCGGCGTGTCTACCGGACCAGGAGGTGGACGGCTACAAGCAGATCTGCAATCGGCCGGGGACGGTCGGCCAGCCGGTGCCGGGCGTCGCGGCGCGGACGGTCGATCCGGACACGCTGGCCACGCTGCCGGTCGGCGCGGAGGGGCTGCTGCTGATCTACGGCGCCAACGTGATGAAGGGCTACCTCGGTAAGCCGGAGCTGACGGCCGACGTGGTGCGCGACGGCTGGTACGTCACCGGCGACATGGCCCGCATCGACGACGACGGCTTCGTGACGCTGACCGGGCGGCTGTCGCGCTTCGCCAAGGTCGGCGGCGAGATGGTGCCGCTGGAGAAGATCGAAGAAGTTCTGCACGACGTCCTCCAGACGAGCGAGCGTGTCGGCGCCGTGACTTGCGTGCCGGACGAGGCGCGCGGCGAACGGCTGGTGGTGCTGTACGTGCCGCAACCGGGCCTGGAAGTCAGCTCGTGGGTGCGGCAACTGGGCGGCCGCGGCCTGCCGAACCTGTGGGTGCCGGCCGAGCGCGACTTCTACCCGATCCCGGAGTTGCCCATCCTCGGCAGCGGCAAGGTGGACCTGTTGCGCGTCAAGGAGATGGCGCTCGAAGTCGCTCGCCGATAGTGCGGAGTGCGGAGTGCGGAGTGCGGAGTGCGGAGTGAAGACAGGGGGTGCATCCAGGAGGTATAAACATGGCGACGATCCAACGCTTCGAAGAAATCGTGGCCTGGCAAAAGGCCCGTGTCCTGGTGAAAAACATCTACACGATCTGCGATCAGGGACGGTTGAACAAAGACTTCGGCCTGCGGGGCCAACTTTGCCGTGCTGCCGTTTCGACGATGTCAAACATCGCCGAGGGCTTCGCCCGGAAAACGCACAACGATTTCGCGCACTTCCTCGATATTTCTCGCGGGTCGTGCGTCGAGGTTCAATCGCTGCTCTACGTCGCTTTGGACGTCGAATACATTTCACAGGATCGTTTCGACGAACTATATAGAGACGCGGATGAAACCATCGCTCTCATCAGCAAGTTTGCCAGCTACTTGCGATCTCATCCATGAACGATTCTTCACTCCGCACTCCGCACTCCGCACTCCGCACGATGGAGACTTGTCGTGTGGTCCTCGTTCGCACCCAGATCGCCGCCAACCTCGGCGCCACGGCCCGCGCCATGCGCAACATGGGCCTGACCGATCTCGTCCTCGTCGCTCCCCTCGCCGATCCCGCCGACCGCAACGCCCGCCAGCTCTCGACGCACGGCGAAGCCATCCTCGACCGCTGCCGCACCGTGCCGGAACTGGGCGACGCCGTCGCCGACTGCGTGTTCGTCGCCGGCACCTCGGCGCGCGCGGCCGGCGTCTTCCGCGGCCAGACAGCCGGCCCACCCGACGAGATCATGCCGCACCTGGTGGCGGCGCTGGCGTCCGGCCCGACGGCGCTGGTGTTCGGCCCCGAGCCAACCGGCCTGACCAACGACGAGGTCGCCCGCTGCCATTACCTCATCCACATCCCCGCCGACCCGACCTATCCCGCGCTGAACCTCGCTCAGGCGGTGGCGATCTGCCTCTACGAATTGCGCCGCGCCTGGTTGCGCCGCGTTGACGGCTTGCCGTTTCGCGCGGCCCCCGCCCCGTTCGCGGAGCAAGAGCGGATGTTCGACCATCTGCGCGCGGCCCTGGAGAAAATCCACTTCCTCTACGGCGACAAGGCCGACGCGCTGATGCACGCGCTGCGCCACCTGCTCGGCCGGGCCGCACCGACGACGGCCGAGGTCAAGCTGCTGCACGGCCTGGCGCGCCAGCTGTTGTGGTTCGCGGAACAGAACGAGCCGCCGCCGATGGAATCGCCAGGATGAGACTTCCGTGTCGAGGCATTCAGAGGGTTGGACGTGGCTGACAAACAGGTGTTGCCCCGTGTACATGTTCTGGTCATGTGCGACGACGCCGAGGAACGCGAAGATCCGGCAACAGCGTTCGATCTCTTTGGAGTCCGAAGTCATCTTGTCCCGACAGAGTTTCCCTATTTCCACCCGCAGATGATC
>JBBQPD010000917.1:0-3087 GCA_038331535.1 Gemmatales bacterium
GCAGCCAGCGGCCGTGGTCGCCGCGCTCGGCGGCCAGCGCGTGCCAGCTCGGCGCATCGAGATGCAGGCGGCCGACTCCGGGCAGATCGATGTCGAGCTGCTCGGCGGCGAAATCGCCGAGCAGCGAGCCCTTCGGCGCGACGGCCCGGATCTGCGGCACCAGGTCGAGCAGGCGCGCGGTGCCGCGGTCGCTGCCGAGCGCCCAGAAGACGAGGGCGACGACAACGGCGACGACCATCAGCAGCGTCGCCAGCCCGCCGAGGATCCAGCGGCCGACGCGGCGCCGCGCCGGCCGGGCGGCGGCGGTACTCTGCAGCGCTTCGGTGCCGTCCGCCATCCGTCGCGCCTAGAAGGCGACCCCGACGCTGAGATGCAGGCGCACGCGCCGCACTTCCTGGCCGTAGGCGAGGTCGAGGCGCAGCAAGCCGACGGGGCTGCGATAGTGGACGCCGACGCCATAGCCGACCGCGGGCTTCAGGCCGCCCCAGCGGTCGGCGGCATCGCCGGCGTCGACGAAGACGGCGCCGAGGAGCGCCGGCAGCCGGCTCGTGATCGGGTGCTCGGCCTCGATGCTGCCCGTGACGAGGACGCGGCCGCCGACGGTCGCGCCGTTCACCGTCGGCGCCAGCTTGCGGTACTGGTAGCCGCGCACCGAGTTGTCGCCGCCGGCGCGAAAGAGCAGCGTGTCGGGAACGGCGATGCGGTTGTTGACGAACACCTGGCCGACCTCGAGGCGCCGGTTGAGGAACCAGTCGCCTGCCGGCCGGTAGGCGTTGATGCGCGCGTACGCGCGCGCGAACGGGCCGCGCGCATCGACCTGGCCGGGCAGGTCGGAGCGCGTCTCGCTGCCGATGCCGTAGCCGACACCGCCCTGCAGCGCGAGGACCGTCCCGCGCGTCGGCAGGAGGACGCTGTCGACGTCGCGACGCAGCCAGTGATAGTGAACGGCGATGCCGTTGGTTGTCGTCACCAGCGGCACGCTCGCGACCCGGGTGTGGCTCAGCTCGGCGAAATAGAGCCGGCTGTAGTCGCCGGTGTCCTGCGAGCGGCCGGCGCGCAGCGTCGCCGCGTTGCGCGTCTCGTCGTTCGACTTCAGCTGTTCGAGGTTGACGGCGGCCAGGTTGCGCACGAGATCGGCCATCGGGTAGGAAGTGAACTCGCTGCCGATCGATTTCAGGTTCGGACCGTAGACGAGGGTGTCGTGATCGATCCACGGCAAGCCGAAGACCTTGCGGTCGTAGTGATCGACGGAAAAACGCGGACCGGTGTTGGCGCTGAAGCCGATGCCGAACGTCGCCTGGTGCTGCGGCAGCTCCTTGAGCTTGACGGTCACCGGCGCTGCCTCCGGCGGGCCCTCCTCGACCTCGAGCTCGACGGAGGCGCCTTCGAAGAGGCCGATCTTGATCAACCGCTCCTGGTAGTCGAGCAGCAACCGCTCGCTGTATATCTGGCCGGTGAAGAAGGTCGCCAGGCGACGCACCGCCGCTTCGTCATAGCGATGCACGCCTTCGACGCGGATCGGCCCGAGGCGATAGAGCGGTCCGCCCTCGACCGTCAGTGTCAGCGCCGCTGTCGCCGCCGTCGCGTCGATCGCCGCCCGGGTCCGCTGCCAGTCCGCTCGCGGATAGCCGCCGGCGCGCAGGTCGGCAAGGGTCATCGTCTTGGCGCTGCTCCAGGCGCTCTGGCGAAACGGCTCGCCGGGCGCAAGCGGCCATTGGCGACGCAGCCGCGTCAGCCAGTCGGTTTCCTTGTCGTCGCGCGTCGGCGGCCGCGGCGCGAGCGGCGTGGCCGCGTCGATCGCGACGCTTTCGATATGGACCCGCGGCCCGGCAACGACGGTGAGGACGATCTGCAGCGTTCCTCCGGCGCCCTCGCGTTCGCGCACGGTCACCTCGGCGTCGAAATAGCCTTCCGTCTCGAGCAGCGTGCGGGCCTGCGCCGGCGCCACCGCGGCGAGCCGGCTGAGCTCCAGACGGCTGACGCTTTCGGTCGCCGGAGCCTTCTGGAAGCGCGCCAGGTCGAGGTAGTCGAGCAGGAGCTTGCGGAGCGGCGCCGGCGCCTCGACGTCGAATTCGTAGAGCGTGACCTGCGGTTCCTCGGCGGCCGTCGTCTTCTTGTCGTCAGGTGACGAGAAAAACGGCAGGCTGGCGCAGCCGCCGAGATGCAATGCGAAGGCGAGACTGCACAGCGCCCGCAGCGGCGCCGGCCGGGTCATTTGACGAGCAGTCGCATGGCCCCTTCGAGGCCCGGCAAGGTAAGCGGGAACATGCGCTGGTTCATGATCTGCTGGATCACCGAGATGCTCTGCCGGTAGCCCCACACGCCTTGCGGCTCGGGGTTGATCCAGGCGAATTTCGGGAACGCGTGGGTCAGGCGCTGCAGCCATTCGGCGCCCGGCTCCTCGTTGTTGTATTCGACGCTGCCGCCGGGCTGGAGGATCTCGTACGGGCTCATCGTCGCGTCGCCGACGAAGATCAGCTTGTAGTCCTTGTTGTACTTCCTGATCAGGTCCCAGGTGCTGAACTTCTCGCTGTAGCGGCGGCGATTGTTCTTCCACATGAAGTCGTAGACGCAGTTGTGGAAGTAATAGAACTCGAGGTGCTTGAATTCGGCCTTCGCGGCGCTGAACATCTCCTCGACGCGGTGGATGTGCTCGTCCATCGTCCCGCCCACATCCATGAGCAGCAGCACCTTCACCTTGTTGTGGCGCTCGGGCACCATCTTGATGTCGAGCCAGCCGGCGTTCGACGCCGTCGCGCGGATCGTGTCGTCGAGGTCGAGCTCTTCCTCGGAGCCTTCGCGGGCGAAGCGGCGCAGGCGCCTGAGCGCGACCTTGATGTTCCTCGTGCCGAGCTCGAGCGAGTCGTCGTAGTCCTTGAACTGGCGCTGGTCCCAGACCTTGACCGCCGAGCGATTGCGCCCCTTCTCCTGGCCGACGCGGATGCCCTGCGGGTTGTAGCCGTAGGCGCCGAACGGGCTGGTGCCGCCGGTGCCGATCATCTTGTTGCCGCCTTCGTGGCGCTTCTTCTGTTCCTCGAAGCGCTTCTTCAGCGTTTCCATGAGCTCGTCCCAGCCCATCTTCTCGAT
>JBBQPD010000918.1:0-3087 GCA_038331535.1 Gemmatales bacterium
TGACGGTCGCGGCTCGTGAGATCACTACGTGAGAATCCGTCATGCGAAGCACGTTGCTGTTGCTGCTGTGTCTATCCGCACTCGTGTTGGTCCCCACGTCTCCCGCTCAGGCCGACGAGTTGACGGATAAGATTCAGTCCATCATCACCGCTCCGGAGTACAAGGGTTCGCGCTGGGGAATCCTCGCGGTCGATCTGAAAACGAAAGCGGTCGTCTACGCGCTCAATCCCGACATGCTGTTCGCCCCGGCGTCGGTGACGAAGCTCTACTCCTGCGCCGCGGCGCTGCTGGCGCTCGGGCCGGACCGGCGCTACCAAACACCCGTTCATCGGCGTGGCGAAGTGGACAAGGGTATCCTCAAAGGCGATCTCATCGTCGTGGCCGGCGGCGACCTGACGCTCGGCGGCCGCACGACGGCGGACGGCAAGCTCGCCTTCAAGGACCACGATCACATCTACGCCGGCTACTTCAGCACGAACACCGAGCTAACTGACACGGACCCGCTTGCCGGACTCAAGGAGCTAGCCCGGCAGGTCAAGGCGGCCGGCATCGTAGCCATCACGGGCGACGTGTTGATCGACGACCGCCTCTTTCAGCGCGAGCGCGGCAGCGGCAGCGGGCCGAGCGTGGTCACGCCCATCGTCGTCAACGACAACCTTCTCGACTTGATCGTCACCCCGGGCGAAAAGCCCGGCGAGCCGGCGACGGTCAAGGTGCGTCCGGAAACGGCGCTATACTCGGTTGAATCGAAAGTGTTGACGTTGCCCTGGTGGAAAACCGCCGCAATATCCATCGAAACGTCTGGTCCAGGAAGAATCCGCGTCATCGGCGTGATTTCCGCGAACACGAAGCCGGTCATTCGCATCCATTCTGTCAGCGATCCCGCGCAGTTCGCGCGGGGTCTGTTCATCGAGGCGCTGCGGCGTGAAGGGATTGAGGTCAAGGCGGACCTGAATATGGCGGCGGCAAAGTTGCCCGAGCGTGAGGACTATGCGCAGTTGTCGCATGTCGCGGGCTTGGTCTCGGCGCCGCTGTCAGAACTGCTCAAGGTGACTCTCAAGGTCAGTCACAACCCCTACGCCAGCACGCTGCCGCTTTTGATCGCGGTGAAGCACGGCAAGCACACCCTGGCGGACGGCATGAAATTGCAGGGCGAGGTGCTGGCGAAACTGGGCGTTGACGTGCAGAGCATCTCGCTGGAGAGCGGCGCCGGCGGCGGCAATGGCGACCGGGTATCGCCGCGCGTCACCGTGCAGCTATTGACCGCCCTGGCGGCGCGGCCCGATTTCGCGACGTTCGAGAGCTGCCTGCCGATCCTCGGCGTCGATGGCACGCTGGCGGATGTCGTCGGCAAGGACAGTCCGGCGCGCGGCAAGGTCTTCGCGAAGACCGGCACTTATACGGACGCCGATCTGCTCAACCAGCGCGCGTATCTGCGCAGCAAGGCGCTCGGCGGCGTGATGACGACCGCGAGTGGCCGGAAACTGGCGTTTGCCGTGTTTGTCAACGACGTGCCCTTGCCGAAAGGAATCGAGCCGGCGCGCGAAGGGAAAGTATTAGGAAAGATCTGCGAGATTCTGTATCAAGGGGTACGCTGACACATTGAAAATCCTCACGAGCCGCGACCATGAGGGATCGCTCCCTCACGGTCGCGGCTCGTGAATGCCTGAAGGACCTCGATATGGACCAGGAGAAACGCCACCACCGCCAGTTGAAGCGGAGCGTCAAGCGCGCCGGCACGAAAAAAGTGCGCCAACAGCTGAAGCGCAATCTTACCGAGAACCCGGAAGAGGCCGCGAATGCGCAGATCGATTACGGACGGGATACGTCGTCCAGCCTCAACGGCAACGACCGCGACCTGACGCGCCGGCGGGAGACCGAGGGATCGGCTGACAGCTAACAGCCCCAGGCCGCTCCGCGCCGCGCCGCACAGTGCTGCCTTGTTTGCCCTTGCCCCCTTTTCCCGCTTCTTGTTACTCTGCCGCGCTGGCGGAGCCTCGTTTTCCGATCACGAGACAGGATGTCGGCCATGCGTCTGTTTATCAGCGCCGGAGAGCCTAGCGGCGATTTGCACGGAGCCAATCTCATTCAGGCGCTGCGCGCCCGACGACCCGGCATCGACTTCGACGGCTTTGGCGGCGAACGTATGACGGCGGAAGGCTGCCGCCTTCTCTACCCGCTCACGCAGCGTGCCACGTTCGGCTTCCTGCCTGTTCTGCGCAGCGTTCCCTTTTTCGCCGGCCTCCTTGAACGCACCTGCCGCTTCCTCCGCGACCATCGTCCCGACGCGCTCGTCATGATCGACTACCCCGGCTTTCACTGGCATCTCGCCCGACGAGCCAAAGAGTTGGGGATTCCGGTCATCTACTTCATCGCGCCGCAGTTGTGGGCCTGGGGCAGCTGGCGCGTCGCCAAGATGCGCCGCAGTATTAGCCGCGTCCTCTGCACTCTGCCCTTCGAGGCGAAGTGGTATCAACAACGGCACATCGCGGCCGAATACGTCGGCCATCCTTACTGGGATGAACTGTTCGCCCAACAACTTGACCCGCTGTTCCTGGCCGAGCAACAGTCGCGTCCCGGTGAAGTCGTCGCGTTACTGCCCGGTTCACGGAAACAAGAGATCGAAAACAACGTCCCGATCTTGCTCCGCGCCGCCGAGCGCGTCCATGCGCGCCGGCCTGACGTGCGTTTCCTCGTCGCCTGCCTCCGCCCGGACCAGGCGCGGCGCGTGCGCGAACAGGCGCGCGGCTCGCACTTGCCGCTAGAGGTGCATGACGGCCGCACGGCGGAAATCATCGACCTGGCCCATTCGTGTATCGCGGTCTCTGGTTCTGTGAGTCTGGAATTGTTGTTTCGCGCGAAGCCGACGGTGGTGCTCTACAAGGTGAATCGCGGCGGCATGGTGTTGAGCTGGCTACTTCAGAAATGTCGCTACATCAGCCTGCCGAACTTGCTCGCCGGCAAATCGCTCTTTCCCGAGTATCTCACGGCGGGCAACCCGGCTGAAAAGATGGCGGAACACGTCGTCGGCTGGCTGAACGACGAGGCGGCGTACAGCCAACTCTGTGGTGAATTGAAGACGTTGCG
>JBBQPD010000919.1:0-3082 GCA_038331535.1 Gemmatales bacterium
AGCAGGCTGAACAGGCCGTTGATCCGCTTCGTCGTCATGCCCTCGGTACCGAACGCCCCGAGGCGGTAGCAGGGCATGGCGGCGTCCACCAGGTGCGGATCGGCGTACGCGGGGTTGACGACCAGGACGCCCGCCGCCGCCGGTTGCCCGCCGCGCGTGCGCAGGACGAACACGGCGTCCGACTGAAAGTACGGGTTATGCAAGAAGTGGCGTTCCAACTCGGCCGGGTCGGTGGTGCGCAATACGTTCGGAGCTAACGCGGCCAGGGCGGGCAGGTCGTCGTTCGTCAGCGGCGCGATCGTGCGCGCGACGTTACCGGCGGGCGTCGGCATGTCGGCCAGCTCCAGCACGAAGTTGACCATGTCGTGCGTGTGCCGGAAGCCGTTGGCCAGGAAGAAATCGCGCTGTGCCGGCCAGTCGGCGCGGTAGGCCGCGAACGCGCGCGTGACACCGCGCGACTTCATTTCCTTCAGGACGTGTTCGAGCAGCGGTTCGGCGAGGCGTTCGCATCCCTTGCGGCACCAGGGGAAGGCGACGCGCCCGTTCGGTTGAAACGTGGAATACCCCAAGGGCCGGCCATCGACGACGGCAAAGAACTGGGCAGAGGTGTCGAAGTCCCGGCCGTGGGCGCGGCGGCGGATCTCGTCCAGGGTGGCGGCCTTGAACTTCGGCAGCGCGGCGGCCGCTTCGTTGTATATACCGACCCGTGCGGCGTCATCACCGGCTGCGAACGTGCGAATTATGGTCTCCATGCCCGCCCTCCCTGTCCCACCGGCTCCCGTATGTGCGTCGTCCTGGAGGTCTGGGGATGATACCTTGTTATAGGTTAAGGCCGCCGCGCCGCCCACGGGTTCGGGAGTTTCGCCGCTTGCGGCTTAGACGGTGTGTCAAAACCTAACCCCCCGGCCCCCTTCCCTGCGAGGGAAGGGGGAGAAGACAGGAGTTCGCCTCCACCCTTCGTAGGGGAGGGGGTTGGGGGGAGAGGTTGGGAAACCACGGCTTCGCGGTCCTGCGCCGCGAAGCCGCAAGCGGCTTCCCGGCCTCACGGCTTCAGTTCCAGGAGAGCGATCATCTCCGGGCTGCATGCTTCCCACAGCCGTGCTTTCACTTCCGGCTGGACGTGGCGGCGCCACGCCTCGTCGTCGCCTTCGACGAAATTCGACTTGATCGGCTCCGAAGCGATGACATGGCCCGAACCGTAGGCCATGAGGGCGGTGGCGTAGGGAAGGGTCGCGCACAGTTTTGTCAGCGCTTCCGGGAGCGCCTGGCTCACCTCGCGGTAGGTGATCCAGTGAATCGAAAATTTCTTTCCCGGAGAGCGGTCATATTCCAGCCACTGCCGCAGCCAGGGAAGGTAACAATCCTGACAGACGCGGACCATCAGCTCCTCAAACTCGTTATCGACGGTCGAATCGAGGGCCTTGAAGCGCAGGTGAAAACGCACCGCGGATGCTGCGGCGGCGCGCGGGTCTCGGACCAGGACATAGACGCGTTCGACGCCCTGGTCTTCCAACACGCGCACGTTATGAGTTGTGGCCCCGAAATGGTCGTGGGTGATGGCACCGCCGGCGAAGAAGAAGCGAACCCAGGAGCGAAACAGGGCGAAATCGGGGAATTCACCCGCGCTCAACCGCATCACAGGCACGTCGAGCATCTGCGAGAGGTTGTGGATCAGCGTGGCGCTCGCCGAACGCGGCATCGCGGAAATCAGCAGTGAGGGGATGCCGCGTTCTTGCGCACGCGTTTTCCTCGCCGCGAGATCCAGGGAATCCCGGGTGTGCAGTTCGAAGAGGACGTCTCCCCCGCCTCCCGGTGTCGTATGCGACAACTCGATATGTTGCTCGGCCAGTTGCGGCTGCCGCCGATGAGCGTGCAGGAGTCCGAGGTAATAGTGGAGCGCTTCCTCGTAGAACGCTTCGTTGACGAATTCCCACGAAGCCAAGCCGACCGCTTTGATCAACTCGTCAGTGGCCGCGCGGCTGCCGCGGGCCTTCTTGAGCGCGTCGAGACGGCTCAATTCGGCTTCGACGTCGGCTGGATTCGCCCTGGCAACGTATTCACTGAACGTGCAGCGCAACATCGTTGTATCGTCGCTTGCGGATGGAACGATTCTTCATTCACGTTGGACGCCGCCAATAGTCCGCCTATTCAGTGCCGCTCTCGGTCCAAACACCGCCGTTCGACGGATTACTCACCGCCTCTCCCCTTCCGGAAGGAACAACTCGTTGACCTTGTTCTCCGCAATCTCCGTGGGCGCCTCCGCGGTCCACGCCGGGATGGACTTCTTGTCCGGCGGATAGAGCGACTCCATCGGCTCCCAGACCGCATCGACGCGGTCGGTGAACAGGTCGCCGATCAACAGGTCGGTGACCAGCCCCTTCAGTTGCGGATACGTGCGGACGAACTTGCCGAAGCTGAAGCCGTCGTAGTACTCGCACACCAGCCGGCGCATGCGATCGACGCCGCGGTTAAAGGTCGCGCCCCACTTGCCCAGCTGGGCGGCCGACACGTCGCCCTTCGACAGTCCCTCGGCGATGGCGTCGGCGGCCATTTCGCCCGATTTCAGGGCCAGCAATACGCCCGACGAGTAAAGCGGGTCGAGAAAACCGAAGGCGTCGCCGATCAGCACCCAACCGTTGCCGGCCACTTCCTTCGAACGGTACGAATAGTCCTTCGTCGCGAAATAACCGGTCGCGCGCTTGCCGATCGACACGCGCTGCTTGATGGCCGGGCAGGCTTCCACTTCTTCGTTGTAGGTCTGCTCGTGACTGCCGCGGCCTTTGAAGAGATAGTCGAACGGCGCCACCACGCCGACGCTGATCGTGTTGTCGTGCTGCGGAATGTACCACCACCACCCCTGCTTGTTCGTGGTCTGCACGACGAGCGTCGCCCCCTCGTCGCGGCCAGTGTCGCGGTAGGCGCCTTCCCAGTAAGTCCAGATCGCTCCCTTGTTGAGCACGGGGTCCCACAGTCGCAACTTGAAGCGGTTCTGCAGCATGGTGCTTTGGCCACTGGCATCCACGACCACGTTGGCGTGGACAATCTGTTCCTGACCATTCTCGTCGCGCACGCGGACGCCGAC
>JBBQPD010000920.1:0-3081 GCA_038331535.1 Gemmatales bacterium
AGCCGGCGGACGAGGGCGCGGGTGTCGATGCCTTCCAGGCCGATGATGCCCTGGCGGCGCAGGTAATCGTCGAGGCTGCCCTGCGAGCGGAAATTGCTGGGATGACGGGCGGCCTCGCGGACGACGAAGCCTTCGACGTGCGACTTGCGCGACTCGTGGTCGTCGTCGTTGGTGCCATAATTGCCGATGAGCGGGTACGTCATCGTGACGATTTGCCCCTTGTAGGAGGGGTCGGTCAGCACTTCCTGATAGCCCGTCATGCTGGTGTTGAAGACCGCCTCGCCGCAGCGCTCGCCAGTGGCGCCGAAGGCCCGGCCGGTGTAGACGGTGCCGTCTTCGAGTGCCAGCTTCGCGGGTGCGTCGGTCATATCGTCCCCTGCCGTATTCGCCGCTTGCGGCTTAGACGTGGTTTCAAAACCGTTGTAGGGTAAGCTTTAGCTTGCCCCGCTGCGGGCAAGCTAAAGCTTACCCTACATTTTGAAACTACGGCTTAGCGGTCTGCGAAGCCGCAAGCGGCGCTCGTTCATAAAACAGTATACGAAACGTCGTGCCCCACACCCGCTAAGCCGCAAGCGGCAGGAGGCTCCCATGTCCGAACCCGCCAAAGATCGCCCATTCCTCACGAACCCGGAATCATTCCGCGACGTCAGCCGCGGCGATCCCAAGCCGCATTGGCTCAAGGGCGACGACCTCGTCAAGGCCCGCCTTACTCCCGAGACGTGGCGGCTGGAGATCGTCAGCGACGGCTCGACCGACGTTGAGAAGCCGCGCAAATTAGAGGATAACACCGCCATCGACCTGCCCGCGCTCGAAGCGCTGGGCAAGAAGCACGGCGTCAAGTTTCTCAAGGCGATGCAGTGTCTCAATATCGCGAAGCCGCTGGGCCAGGGACTTTGGGAAGGCGTGCCGCTGCGCGAAGTGCTCAAGCTGGTCGGCAAGGTGAAGAACATTCGCCGCGCCTACTGGCACGGCTTTCACAACAACGATCCCAAGCAGCTGTTCCAGTCGTCGCTCGGCTACAACCAGGTCATGGAGACGCCGCCCTGGGATTTGTGCGCCTTCGTGGCGTATCGCCTGAACGGCAAGCCGATCTCCCTGGTGCGCGGCGGCCCGGTGCGCATCATCGTGCCGTGGGCGCACGGCTTCAAGTCGATCAAGTGGGTGCAGCGCATCACGCTGACCAACGACTACAAAACCAACGACACCTACGCGGAACAGAACAACGATCCCGATTCCTATCTGAAAACGGCGGCTTATCTCGACGATGGCCCGCAGGTGTTCAAGGCTGGCGCAGCGGTCGTCGTCCGCGGCACGGCGATGGTCGGCTGGTCGGGATTGAAGCGCGTGGAATACTGGCTGCGACCAGACACCGGCACACACGGCAAGCTCGCCGACGACGATCCGGCGTGGCAAACGGCGAAGTGGCAGCCGTGCGTCCTCGACCCGGCGCCCGCCGACTGGGGCGGCAGCCTGCCGGACGGCGTGATGCCCAAAGACGTCTGGGGTTTCGACGGCACGGGCAAACCGAAAGACTGGCCCATGCGCTACAGCGTCGCCCCGTGGAGTGTCACGCTCAAGGGCTTGGCGGCGGGAGCTTACGAATTTCGCGTGCGCACCATCGACCTGAACGACTACGCCCAGCCGGAGCCGCGGCCGTATCCGAAATCGGGGAGAAATGAGATCCAGTATCGGCCAATCATGGTGACGTGAGCACGCCGTGAGCCCGCAGCGCAAGCAAGGGAGTACGAAAACCCTTGCTGGCGCTGCGGGCTCACAGTACGCTAAGCCGCAAGCGGCGACATTTAACGACCTACTCTCTCCGAGGCTCCGATGCGGACTGTCCTCAGCCTGATCCTCGGCGGCGGCCGTGGCACCCGACTGTTTCCGCTCACCAAGCTGCGGAGCAAACCGGCCGTGCCCGTCGCCGGGAAGTATCGCCTCATCGATATCCCGGTGAGCAACTGTATCAACAGCGGCTTCAACCGCGTCTACGTCCTGACGCAATTCCTGAGCGTCAGCCTGCACCGCCACCTGTCGAACACCTACAAGTTCGACCCCTTCAGCCGCGGCTTCGTCGAAGTCCTCGCCGCCCAGCAGACCAACGAAAAGGCCGACTGGTATCAGGGCACCGCCGATGCCGTGCGCCAGCAAATCCGCTACGTCGAGGAAGACCCCTGCGACGACGTGTTTATTCTGTCCGGCGACCAGCTGTACCGCATGGACTTCCGCGACCTGATGAAGACGCACCGCGAGACCAAAGCCGATGTGACCCTTGCCGTGCTGCCGGTGCCGCAGGAGCAGGTCGAGGGCTTCGGCGTCTGCCGGCTCGACGACACCGGCCGCGTCATCGGCTTCGTCGAAAAGCCCAAGACCGAGGAGCAGCGGGCGCCGGTGCGCACGCCGGAAGAATGGATGAAGGGCCAGGGCATCAACGCCCCCGGCCGGCCGTTCCTCGCCAGCATGGGCATCTACCTGTTCAAGCGCCAGGCGCTGCTCGACCTGCTCAAGAAGGAGATGCCGACCGCCACCGACTTCGGCAAGGAAATCTTCCCCCTGGCCATGAAGACGCGCCGCGTCCAGGCCCATCTATTCGATGGCTATTGGGAAGACCTGGGCACCGTCAAGGCGTACCACGAGGCCAACCTGGCTCTGGCCGGCGACAACCCGCCGTTCGACTTTCACAGCCCCGACGGCGTCATCTACACGCGCATGCGCTTCCTGCCGGCGTCGCGCCTCAACGGCACGACGCTGAAGCACTGCCTCATCAGCGACGGCTGCATTATCGAGCAGGGAACGGTGATCGAACGCAGCGTCATCGGCGTTCGCAGCCGCATCGGCCGCGATTCGGTGCTGCGCGACACCATCGTCATCGGCGCCGACGGCTACGAGACGGACGCGACGCGGATGGCCAACCGCGCGAAGAAGCTGCCGGACATCGGCATCGGCGAAAAATGCGTGATCGAACGGGCGATCCTGGACAAGGACTGCCGCATCGGCAACGGCGTGCGCCTGGTAAACCAGCGCCGTGTGGAGGAAGAGGAGACAGCGCTTTACTCGATCCGCGAGGGGATCGTCTGCATC
>JBBQPD010000921.1:0-3078 GCA_038331535.1 Gemmatales bacterium
AGCGCGCGGGCTCGCGGCGGGGGGGGGGCGGGCCCCCCCCCGGGGGCGCCCCGGGGGCGCCCCCCCCCCCCCCGCTCGCCAGTTGTGAAAAGGACCCCGGAGACTCTCACCGGTGAACGACATGCCCCCGACGAGCGATACCGAGATTGAACCGCTTCCCGCGCAACTCGAAGAAGAGGCTCCGGCTCCCCCCCCTCCCGGTCCGGTTGTGTGTCGGGTCTGCTCGGCGCCGAACCCGAAGCTGCGCCGCGATTGCGAAGACTGCGGCTACCACTTCTCGGACGCCGAGCTGCTGGCCACGTCGTCGGCTCCCGCCGCGGCACGGCCGACCGTAAAGCTCCAGGGCCGTTACGAGGTCGGGCAGCAGGTCAACGATCGCATGGGCGTGGTGCGCTATCGCGGCCTCGATCACGGCGACGGTACCGGTACGGCGGTGCCGGTCTATATTCTCCAGCAGGCGGCGCCCGAAGCGATCCCGGAAGCCGCCCCGGTCGCGGAAGAAGTCATTCCCGAAGCCGAGCTGGCCGACGATCTCATGCCGAGCTTCGACGACGTGCTGCTCGGCGGCCCCGTCGGCATCCCCGGACAGGGGACGGAAATCCTGCCCGCCCAGCCCGACTGGCCAGGCATCGCCTGGGAGCGAAACCTGCTCAAGACGCTCGAACAGCCCGGCCTGCCCCGGCTGCTCGCCGAGTTCACCGAGGACGGTTACGACTACCTCATCGAGGAAATCCCGGAAGGCCGCTCGCTGTGGGACGCCTGGGACGACCCCGATAGCACCTCGGACGACCGCTTCGGCTGGCTGTCGCAGGTCGCCGAGACCTTGCACAGCCTGCACAACTACAAGTGCATCCTGGAAGGGCTGCGTCCGGACTACGTCGTCATCACGCCGGACGGACAGGCGCGTCTCACCAACCTCTCCGACCTGTTGCCGCTGCCGCTGCCGCCCGACGCCCCGGTGCGCGGCACCCTGTACACCGCGCCCGAGCTGATGGCCGGCCACGGCCAGGTCGATGCCCGCTCCGACCTGTACAGCTTCGGCGCCTCCATTTACTCGCTGCACGTCGGCCGTGAGCTGTCCGACATGGACTTCGACAAGCCGGGCGCTGGCAATCCCAAGCCGTTCATCCCGCGCTTCCCGGACATTCACCCCGCGTTCGGCCGGCTGCTCACCAAGACCTTCCGCCGCGCCGTCGAATCGCGCTTCCCGACCGACGAGGCTGGGAAAGAAGACGCGACCGGCTTCCTCGAACTCATCCGCACGCTCAACGTGCTGCGCCGCACCTACGACACCGTCCGCCTCGAAGTGGCCAGCTGGACGTCCACCGGCATCGTCCGCACCGGCAACGAGGACGCCTACGCTGTCATTCACTCGACCGAATCGCGCCAGGACGACGTCGGCGAGACGGCCCTGATTCTGCTGTGCGACGGCATGGGCGGCTACGAGGCCGGCGAAGTGGCCGCGGCGATGACGATCAACGTGATGCGCAAGTACCTCGTCGGCCAGAAGGGTTTCGAGGCGCTGGCCGGCGGTTCGCCGTTCCCGACCGACCCGCAAGCGTCCGTCAACCGCGCCGAGGGCCACGCCGCCCAACCGTTGGACGTGGAGGCGTGCAAGCAGACGCTCAAGGCCGCGCTGAAGGAAGCGAACCGCCAGGTCTTCACCGCCTCGCGCGCTCCCGGCTCGAAGCGCCGCGGCATGGGCTGCACCGCCGAGGTGGTGTTCACCGACGGCCGCAACGTCGTCGTCGGCCACGTCGGCGACAGCCGGACGTATCATCTGCACGAAGGCAAACTGATCCAGATCACGCGCGACCAGACGCTGGTCAACCGCCTTGTCGAGCTGGGAACGCTGACGGCGGAGGAAGCCGAGAACCACCCGCGTAAGAACGAGCTGCAGCAGGCGATCGGCGGCCAGCCGGACGTGGCGCCGGACATCTATTCCGCGAAGCTGAAGCCCGGCGACTGGCTGCTGGTCTGCTCCGACGGCCTGACCAATCACGTCAACAACGCGATGCTCAAGGAAATGCTGCTGTCCGAGGCTGGCTCCGCCGAAATCGCCGCCCGCAGGCTGGTGAACCTCACCAACATCGAGGGCGCGACCGACAACGTCACCGTCGTCGTCATCCGGGCGACGTGATGATCTCGCTCTTAACGAGCCGCGACCGTCAGGGAGCGCGGGTCCCAGCGCTCCCTGACGGTCGCGGTTCGTGATGCTGTTCAACACCCCACCGCTCTGGTATTCGCGCCGCCTCCTCGCTATCTTGTGCGAGGAGTGGATTGCACGGCAATCACCGGAGGCGCCGGACGCGTGACAAAACGATCCCGCAAACCTGTCGGACTACAGGACTTCGATGCCGCCGATCCGAACGGGTCCGCGACGGCAACGGAGGAGTCGTCGATGGAAGCCGACCCTGCTTCGGGTAACGGTCATTTCCCGTCTGAGAGCGACGCGCCCGTGCCGGACCCGGTGAGCGTGATCCCGCCGGAAGAGCCGTCCCTCGCCGCGCCGCTCGTTCTGGCCGTCGCGCCGGACACGGTCCCTCCCCTGGAAGAACGTGTGCGCCGCCTTGAGGCTGCCATGAAGGAGATGCAGGAGACGCGCATCACGGACCGGCCCGCGCAGGAACCGCCGCAACCACTTGTCGCCGTGCCCGTCGCCACGCCGGCGCTGGAACTCGCGGTCCAGGCCGTGCCTGCCGCCACGGCGCCGCCCGCCCCGGCGCCGCCCGACGTGAAGACGCCGGAGAACAAGCGCTCCTGGCTGCTCACGGACATCCTGGCGGAAGCACGCGCCATCCAGTTCATGTTTTTCGACCCGCGCTACCGCATGTCGTGGGGAGGCCGACTCTTTCCGATCTTGTTGCTGGCCGCGTTCGTGCTGACGGGATGGCTGCCGATCGCCAAGATACCGCTGGTCGGCTGGCTGATCGAAAAGAGCGTCGAGCTGATCCTCTGCTTCGTCCTGTTCAAGGTGCTGAGCCACGAATCGCGCCGTTACCGTGAGACCGCCCCCGAATTGCCGCCGTGGTTGCGGTTATAAGGAGCCGCGGCCGAAGTAAGCGGTTGGTGGTGCCC
>JBBQPD010000922.1:0-3066 GCA_038331535.1 Gemmatales bacterium
ACGGCTCGCCTACACACAAAAGCGCAACCGCCTGGCACGGGTCTGTCATGCCAAAGCTTGCCGTCGCCGCCTCCGCCAGTTAGGCATTCGCCTGAGCGACATCGAAAGGTGCCGCTGGGGACCGAACATAGCGCTGTAGAAGTAGACGGGTTTACTTTCTTGGCTGGTCCGGTATTTACCCCGAAGGGGTTGTATTCGATAGCCGGGGGTCGCCGCGCAGCGGCGCACCCCCGGCGGGGTAGACTTAGCGTAGCGCGAGAGCCGGCCCTTGGAAAAGGTGTGCATCCGCGCCCGCGTGTCGTTCCTGCTCCAGATCCCACAAGCGCACCAGCCGATCCGAGCCGGCCGTCACCAGCGTTTTGCCGTCAGGGGACAACAGGGCGCGCGTGACGGCGCCTTTGCGCGCCTTCACTGTCAGAATCTCACGACCTTGCGCCACCTGCCAGAGCCGCGCCGCCGAGTCGTTGCCGGCCGTCAGCAAAAAGCGGCCATCCTCGGAGAAAGAGACCGAACGAACTTCGCGCGCGTGAGCGGTCAGCACGCGCAGCTCCCCACCGTCCGCCACGCGCCAGAGCCGGGCCGTGCCGTCCACGCCGGCCGACGCCACCAGGCCGCCGCGCGCGGCACAGGCGACCGCGCGTACCTCGCCGGCGTGGCCGGTCAGGACGTGCCGTTCCCGCGCTGTCACCCGGTCGCCGTCCATCGCGACCTGGCAGAGGCGCACCGTGCCGTCGCGGCAACCCAGCACCAGCGTCTCGCCGTCGGGGGCATAGTCGAGCGCCAGGATTTGCGTGCCGAAGACGCGCAGGACGCCTAGTTCCTGTCCCGTCGCGGTCAGCCAGAAGCGAACCTCGCCGCCTTCCTTGGTATTGCCGAAGACGGTGGCGAACGAGCGGGCATCCGGGGCAAAGGCGGCGCACTCCACGTCGCCGCGGTGCCTCCGCAAGGCCAGCTTTTCCTGGCCGGTCTCGGCGTCGAACACCTTCGGCCGCCGATCGCTGCCGCCGGTCAGCAATAGCCGGCCGTCGCGCGAATACTCAAGATGCTTGACGGCGCCGGCATGAGCTTTGAACGCCAGTCGCAACGTGCCGGCCGGCAGATCCCAGAACTTGAGCGTGCCGTCGTTGCCGCCGGTGACGACCGTGCGGCCGTCGGGGCTGAGGGCCAGCGCCAGGACGGGACTACCCGCGTCCGGGAAAGTGGTACGCGGCACGGTGAGCGGTGTGGTGAGCGTGCGCGGGGTGAACGCCTCCTCGGCGCCGGCGGGCAGGTCGGTGGCGACGGCGTAGAAGCCGGTGCGAACCTCAATCGATGTGCCGTCGCTGGTGCGGGTGAAGCGAACGCGGCCTTCCTCCGGCTCGACGCGGGTGGCGGCGGCCGCGCTGGAGCAGCTAAAGCGGCCGGCGTCGGAGCGAACCTCGGCGTGCGGCGTGCCCAGCAGCATCGGCCGGGCCACCTCGGCGGTCAGCTGGCCCGCGCCGATGTAGATGCGCTTGTCCGGCCCGCCCTTCGCGGCGCCGTCGCGGCTCAACAGGTGGACCATCGTCCCGGCGCCGAGATGGAGCCGGGTGTTATCCGGGTAGCGGAGGACGGCGGAGCTGTCGTCGCCGCCGGTGCGGACGACCTGGCCGGGGAGAAGCTGCTGCCCATCCGCGGCGGCGACGTCGCCTTCGGTCGTTTCCAGCGTGACCTCGCCCTGGATTGCTTCGACGACGACAGCATCCGACAACGGCGTTCGATCCTTGCTTCCGATCAGCCGAAACGCGCCCCAGACGACGAGGGCGAGGGCCGCCGCTGCCGCGGCCCAGCGTGCGCTGCGGACAAAGCGCCTGGGTTTTGCGACGGCTCGGTCGGGGGTCTGCTGAGCGGCGGCGGCACTGTGCGCCCACTCGGTCAGGATGGATTCTTCGCGGGCCAAAACGACGAGGGCGTCGGCGAGTCCCTGCTCGGCCTTGAGACGAACTTCGAGCGCGGCAACCGCCTCGGCAGGCAGCTCGCGGTTCAGATAGGCCAGCAAGAGATCCTGTTCGTGCGGCGTCGTCATCGGGCACCTCGATGAGAGATTCATGCCGATCCATCGTGCTGATCGGCGAGAGAGAGGCGGTGCTCGACGCAGGAGCGCAGCGCCGTCTTGATCCGTTTGATCTGGGCGTAGACCGCTTGCACGGAGCGCCGAAAGCGATTCGCCAGCGTTGCGGCATCGACGCCGTCGTAGCGCTGGGCGATAAGTCGGCGGCTGTCCGGCGGCAGCGTTTCGAGACAGGCCATGAGGGCAGCCTGCTGCTCCGATGCCGGCCGGCGCTCTTCGATACGGTCGGCGGCCTCGGCCAGGGCGCGGACCACGTCGGGATCGAGCGCGACCTCGCGGGCGTGGCGGCGACGGTGGGCCAGGACGCGGCGCCGGGCGATTTCGCGCGCCCAGGGCAAGAAGCCGGCTTCATCGCGCAGCTGGTCGGAGGATTCCATCGCGGCGACGCAGACGTTTTGCAGCACATCCTCGGCATCGGCGTGGTTGCGAACACAAGCGAAGAGGTAGCCGTACAGCGCCGTGCGGTGCTGCATGAGCAGACGGGCGACCTGACCCTGGTTGAGGGTTGTCGGGCTCATTCGCGACATCCTTCCCTGAATGAAGAGGACGCACGGGCGGCGGATTAGGCGGGAGAAGGGTGCCGGGCTAGGGTGTGGCGAGTCCGGTGGCCGCGTCTTGACGAGGTCTTTCAGCGTGGCGTCAAATTCCAGGGGCATTGGGCTTCCCTCTCCCGAGGATGCGGCAGACGGCGCACCGGCTATAATATCCGCAGGCGTCCGATCGGGAGGCGACGAACATGAACCTACCCATCAAGTTTCCGAACGACGAAGCGGTGATAGCCGAGGAGGCCGCCCTCTTCTGGGCGCTGTCGCCGGAGGAACGCATTCGTTCGCTGGACGAGGTGTTCCGTTTGTACCATTTCCTCATGGCATCGTCCGGCCGGCCGGAGGCATTAGCCCGTTTAGCTCGTGAAGACGAGGAACGAGGCCAGGCCGCGATCGAGGAGTTCGTGGCACGCCATAGTTGAAACTCTATCA
>JBBQPD010000923.1:0-3065 GCA_038331535.1 Gemmatales bacterium
GGTTGGTTTATTTTGTTTTATTCTTTTGGGGGGGGGGGGGGGCTCCCCCCCCGGGTTTATCCCGGGGGGGTGTCCCCCCCCCCGCTCGCCGGGAAGACAAACCGCATGACACTCGGCCCCCTGATCATCCTGTCGGGTCCCAGCGGCGTCGGTAAATCGACGGTGGTGGCCCGGCTGCTGCGCGACAGCGGCCTGCCGCTGCGTCGAGCGGTGACCGTGACGACCCGGCCCCCACGGCCCGGCGAGATCGATGGCGTGGATTATCACTTCTGGACGCGCGAGCGCTTCCAGGAGCAGCGAGACGCCGGGGCCTTTCTCGAATGGGCGACGGTCCACGGTCAGAACTATTACGGCACCTTGCGCAGCGAGGTGGACGAATATCGCCGCCAGGGTATCGGCGTTCTGCTCGTCATTGACGTGCAAGGAGCCGCGCAGGTTCGATCGCACTGTCCCGATGCCGTGTCGATCTTTCTCAACGCCCCGTGGGACGAGTTGGTCAAACGGCTGCAACGACGCGGTTCGGAAGACGAGGCCGTCGTCCGCCGCCGACTGGAGACAGCCCGCGAGGAAATCGCTCGCGTCGGCGAATACGATCGCGAAATCAGCAACGACGACCTGAACGAGACGGTTACCCGGCTCCGCGACCTCCTGGCCGGGTACTTCAAAGAGGGGACATAATGCTCGATGAATTGAAGGAAGAGGGGATTGTCAACAAGGTGGGCGGCCGCTTCAAGCTGTCCACCCTGATCCAGAAGCGCATGGTCATGCTCAACACAGGGGCACGGCCGCTCGTGGAAGTCCGCGGCGGCGACAAGGCCGACAAGCTGACGATCGTTATCCAGGAGATCCTGCAAGACAAGATTTACCTGGACTCGACCGACACGATTCATCTGCGCGGCCCGATGCCGGGCGGCGACCCCGCCCGCCGCGCCATGCTCGGCGACATCTCCGGCGACCTCGGCGGCAGCGACGATTGAGCGCGTGAATTGTTTACGTTTCGCGCGCGACGCGCGCGAAACGTAAACGCACACACACTTCCGAGGATGACTCCCATGGCCGACAGCACCGACCTTCCCGCGACGGGAAGCGAAACGGCATCCTCTCCTCCTGAGTCCGTCCCTTCACAGGTGACGGTTACTACCTTTGCCGGAGTCGTGGTAAGCAGCACGACCTCTTCCGAGGCCGGCCCGCCGGAGCCGCAACCGTACCAGCCTCTTTCGATGCTGGCTGTCGCCGCTTTCGGCCTCGCCGCCGTGTACACGGCCGTCGTGGGCATCGTCGGCCTGATCGCCATGCTCAACCACACGCCGTTGCCCTTGCCGATCTCCACGCTGCTTCTACCAGTGCTGGCGGCGGTGCTGGCCCTCATCGCCCGTTTTCAGATTCGTCGATCCGAAGGCACGCAGAGCGGCCTGAAGCTGGCGAGCTGGGCCGTCGGCCTGAGCGTCGGCGTCGGCATCGTTTACTGCATGTATTATCTCGGCACCTTCCTCGCCGTCCGCTCCCAGGCCCAGACTTTCGCCGACCGCTGGCTGCAAAAGATCACCGAGGGCAAGATCGACGAGGCGTTTCACGATACGACCAAGCCGCCGCGCAAGATCGTCGGCACCCTCCGCCAATCGCTGGAATTGCAGTTTAACAATGCCCCAGACCCCGGCCTGCGCGGGCCGTTCTCCAACTTCGGCGCCACCGAGTACGTCCGCCTGCTCCAACTCGACCCCAAGGCGAAGATCGAGGCAGCCGGTGTCCGCGACTGGGAATACGAGCAAGGCGGCTTCACCGTCACGCTCATGTATCGCGTCACCACCGACCTCGCCGCGTTCCCGCTCCAGGTCAAGGTCCATGGCGCGGAAAGCTCGGCGGGTGCCTACGCCGGCCGGCAGTGGAACGTCGTCCTCGAGGAAACCGTCATCAGCAGCGACAGCCCGAATGTACCGGGGTCGGCGACCTACACCGAAGCCGGCAAGAACCTGCGCAAGCAAGCCTCGGTCGGCGCGGCCCTGGCGAACGCCTGGGTCGAGTCGCTGAGCAGGGCCGGCTTCGACGCGGTCTTTGCCCTCACGCTGGATCAGAAGGACCGGTCGCAATACCCGCAGTACCTGCAGCGCTTCGCCCTCGGTTCGGTGCTGGCGGCGGATGCCGATGCCCTCAAGTTCTTGCAAGCACGCCAGAAACTGTTGGCCGGCGACCTGATCCGCATGGAGGAAGGGGTCTTCTGGACGCCTCCCGGCCTCCGCCCCACGGTGGAGGCCGAGGCGAAGGCGCTCTTCGATCCCACCAAGTTCAAGCAGCGGCGCCTGTCGATTCAACCGACGGGACTGCCGATCGTGAAGAGCGACGAGAAACGGCTTCGATTCGGCTACGACGTGTCGATCGTCGCGCCGCAAGACGACGCCACGCAGCCGCCGATTGTGCTCGAAGGCCGCGTGTTTGTTGGGGCCGATCGGGCCGAGCTGCGCGAGGACCGACCGACCCCCGAGGCGTGGCGGGTCGAAGCCCTGGAACTGATCCGCGGCCGCAACGCTCCGGTAAAGTCTGGGCCGGGCGCTCCGGGTGGGCCGCCGAAGGGCGGTTGAGCGCCGGTCGCGATCCGCGCGAAACGCAAACAAAATCAAGGTTTTAGCGCGTCGCACGCCTTGAGGGCCAGTACCGCGAAACTGCTGCCCGCGTTGGTGATGTAGTTGGTGCGGTCGGTGTTGAGCGAGCGTGTGAACCAGCGGCCGGATTCGCGCTGATGGGTGCGCAGCCACTCGACGCCGCGCCGCAGCGGTTCGTCGCTGGCGGGCCGGCCGGCCTGGCGCAACACGAAGACGACGAAGCCGGTGCCGTAACCGTCGCTCGGCGCCTTCGGATCGTTCGCCGAACCATCGCGCCGACGCCAGCCGCCGAGCGAGTGCAGGCTCCAACCGCCGTCGGCCCGCTGCACGGCCAGCAATTCCTTGATCGCCGCCTGGCGTTCCTTGTCGGTCATCAACCCTTCCCCGTGCCTCGACGCCCAGAGCAGCATCGCCTTGTGGTGCAGGTCGGGCGGCGGCGTCTTCGCGAAGTAGCCGCGCAGCTTTTCC
>JBBQPD010000924.1:0-3061 GCA_038331535.1 Gemmatales bacterium
CTGTACGCCCCGCCCTGGATTTAGGGGGGGGGGGGCCCGTTTTCGGCGGGCCGCGGCGCTTGGCCGTACGCGATTTACTTGAGGAGCTTCTCTACGTCAGGCAGGATGGCTTCGGCCCAGATGGTGTAGCCCTTCGACGACAGGTGCAGCAGGTCGGGCATGACGTCCCGGCTCAGCACGCCTTCCTTGTCCAGGAACTTCTCGCCGATGTCGCGGAAGAAGACCTTCTTGCCGTCGTCCAGCTTGGCGATTTGCGCGTTGACCTCTTTGATCTTGGCGCGCACGGGATCGGTTGGCTTCTCACTGCGCGGGAAGATGCCGAGCAGCAGGATTTTGCACTCCGGCCGTTGCTTCTGCAGCTCGGCGACGATGGCCTCGATGCCACCGGCGACGTCCGCGGCTTTGTGGCCGCCGTTGTTGGTGCCGATCATGATGACCGCGACCTTGGGCATGATGCCTTCGAGTTCTTTGCCCTCGGTGAGGCGCCACAGGACGTGGCCCGTCTGGTCGCCGCCGATGCCGAAGTTGGCGGCTTTCATCGGCTCGAAGTTCTTCTTCCATTGAGCCTTGCCTTCCCCTTCCCATCCCTGGGTGATCGAGTCGCCGATGAAGAGGACGTCGACGTCACCCTTCTTGGCAATCTCCAGAAACTTCTTGTGCCGATCGATGTTGCGATCGAGAAGCTTGACGGCAGGGTTGTCGCCCTTCTTCTCCTCGGCACGGAGTACGGACGACGACAGCGCGACGACAAAGGCTGCCGAAGCAAAGAGGAGGTGGGACACGACGCGTCGGAACATGGAATCTCCTTCAAGAAGCGAGAAAGGCAGGGCCGCCGGGACACAATTCCCGACGGCGGCATAAGGACTCTGGTGACGAATCTAGCGAGGCTTCGCCTCAAACCAACTGGCGCATGACACTGGACGATTGTGCAACGGCTCCGGCCGCGCCAACAAAACAGGAGGCAGCTGCCGCCTGGGAATGAAACCACAACGCGATGGGTGGCCCGTTCAGCCGTGGACGCCCGCAGCCAACTATGAGTCTATGTCTCTGGGCCGCTGTGGTTAGCCCGAAATTATTCACCGCAGAGGACGCAGAGGAACGCAGAGGGAATACGAGAAACAGGTTCAGGCGACCTCCGGTGAGTCATGGTGTTCCGAAAGAAAACAGAGAATGGACCAGCGCAACGAGTGGACCACAGTCGTTTTTGTTTTCCTCTGCGCTCCTCTGTGTCCTCTGCGGTGAATAATTCGGGTTAGACTTCTATTTTCCCTCTCAGAACCGTTGCGCCGGCCAGTTGCCGTTGTTCGGTGGATTCCTGATATTCCAGCCGTCGTTCTCTTGCGACCAGGCGAAGAACATCAGCAGCGTAATCAGGCCGAAGATCACGCTCAGCCCCACGCCGATGATACCACAGATCCAGCCGCCGGTCGTCGGCCCCTGTCCTTCGCGGTCCATTTCTCGGCGACGCATCTTCGCGAGATCGCCCTGGCCCATCACCCAGGCGACGATGCCGAGCGTCAATCCGATCGGGGCACAAACACTGAAGACCAGGCTCAGCACGCCGATCGTCAGCACGGCTGTGCCACGGTGCGGTTCACTCTCCTCGCGGCGCGGACGACGCCCGCGCGGCCGGTCGTCCTCGTCCGGCCGCGCGCCGCAGCGGACGCAACGCGGCGAACCGGCCGACAGCCGCGCGCCGCACTCCGGACAGCGAATCAGTTCGTCATCCCGCGATCGGGGCCGCGGCCGTGGTTCGGGGTCCGGCGTGCGCGCGGGTGGGAGCGGCGGCGGTGCTCCGCCTCCCGACGACTCGATTTCGACGGCGCCCCATAAGTTGCGGGCAGGTACAGCGGGCACCGAGTCTGAGCCGTCGTCGAGAGAAAGCGTCGGTACGACGGGCGACGCCGACTCGGCGCTGGGAGGGAGGGCGGCTTCAAACACGGCCTGGCACGCCGGGCAGCGGACGGACCGGCCGAGCAGGTCGGGCCGCACCTGGAGCGGATGACGGCAGGACGGACAGGGTACAACGTGTGTCATGGCGGTCACGCGCAGCGAAGCCGCAAGCGGCGTCCGAACGATCTCACAGCTTGTTGCGAATGTACGAATCGACCACCCCGCGCACCTGGTGCAAGATCACGATGAACCAGATGAACAGGCCCAGGGCCGCGAGAAACGCCAGGCCCATGAGGCCACAGCCGAGCATGGCCATCGCACCGGCCGTCCGAACACCCTGAGGGCTACCACTGCCAATCACCGCGATCCCGAAAATGAAGACCCACAGGAGGACCGTCACCAGCCCAAGCGCGCCGACGGAGATCAAGAAGGTTGTGACCGTGGAGGCCATGCCGTCTTTGCGGATGACGAGGCACATGGAACGAAGGTAAAACAGGAAAACAATGGCGGATGCCGCCCAGACCAACACTTCCAGCAGCAGCAGCGGCCCCATGGCGCCGCCGCTCATCATGGCCGTGAACCCGGTAGAACCCGCCAGGGCGCTCATGTTATTGACCATCGTCACGATCATGATAACCAGCATCAGGGCGGCGTCGCAGGCGCCCAAAATAAACGTGGCGATACCCAGGCCACGAACGGCGCTATTGCGTTTCGGCGGGATCGCCAGGCCGAACCCGAAACCGGTCACCTTGAACGCCTGGGCCACGAGGAAAGCTACCGACACGAAGAGACCCAGCGCGATGATGCCGCCCCCGGTGGCGGCGGCGGCATTGATGTTCATCGACGTGATCGAATCGAAGGCCATGCCGCCGAGAAACAGCATGCCGATAAACTGGATGCCGACGGCTCCCAGGTACACCCAGATCGAAATGATGACCCAGGTGAGGCCGAGACGCACCTTCTTCCAACTCTCGCGCGGCGAGCGCGCCGCGCCGGCGCGGTCGTCGTCGTAATCGTCGTCCACGGGGCGGCGGCGCGGCGGTTCGTCATCGTCGTAACGCTCGGACAACCGGCGTGAGCTCCGCGGCTCGGTGCCGACGTTTTGCGGCACGGGCGGCGGCGCGCTGACGACGCTGGCCGTGAAGTTGATGCCGCAGCCGGGGCACTT
>JBBQPD010000925.1:0-3056 GCA_038331535.1 Gemmatales bacterium
TCGGCACCTACGGCAAACATGCTCAACTCGCCGGCGCGGCGGTCTGCCTCCGCCTGCGCGTTCAGCGCGTCTTCCCACGCAGCCCAATGCGCCGGCACGAGGCGGGCGCGGGCCGTCTCGCCGGACAGCTTCAGCGCCAGGCCGACCTCCTCCGCCGGCCAGACATCAGACTGCGGCGCCTTGGCGGCAGCCAGCTTCAAAAGAGTTTGCACCTCCGTGAAGTCGAGTTTTGGCGCTAGCGGCATCATCTCGGGTTTCAGCAACCCGGCCCAAAACTGCAACGCCTCCCGCGTCGGCTTCTCCTCGACGGTCGCGACCCGATAAACGGTCCAGGCCAGGTCGAACTCCTTGCCCTCGAATTCCTTCAGGAACTTGTCGCGCTCCGTCTTGAGCTTCATCACATCCTGCTCGTTCGGCTTGGGAACGGTCGTCAGGGCGGACAGGCGAACCATATCCTTCAGCCGGGCGCGGTTGTCGGCGAACTTCTCTTCCGGCGGCTTGGCGCCGCGCGCCTCGGCCAACGCCAACGAGTTAGCGCGCTCGGGGTCCGCTGGCAACTTCTGAAGGCGTTTCTTTCCTAGATCTTCGATCGCTCGCACCAGCTCGTCTTGCATGGCGGGAGAATCGACGCCCGCGCGCCAGCGTTCCTCGGCCCGCAGCAGGGCGGCTTCCAGTTTTTCGTAGAGTTCGGGCGGCGTCCGTTGCGTGCGCTGCTTCGCCCACCAGCCGTCGCGCGTCTCCCAGCCCTTCGCCAGAAAATCGGGATACGCCAGGTCGAGTCCGGTGACCTTCGGAGGTGCTGTGGCAACGGTAAGCGGGAAGTCCGCGCCGTCGCCGTACAGTTTCGGCGTCTGGCGGGCATGGCGGTTGTGCCACGCCCAGCGGTCAGCCTCCGCCGCGACGTAGGCGGCGATCTCGTGGAGGGACACATGCCCGTCCTTCTTGCCGCCCGGCAGCACTCCGTCGGCCTGGCCGGATAGCCCACGCAACAGGTAGTGAACGAAGACCGTGTTCCCCAGCTCCTCCGAGGCGAGCGACACCTGGCCCGGCGAGCAGGCGGTCAGCACGCGCAGGCCCTTGATTTCCTTGACGGCGTCTTCGAGGAGCGGGTCGAGTCGGGCCGCGACGTCATTCGCCAGCACGCCGGCGCGGGCGTCGGTCAGCGGCCGAGCCAAGTCCAGCAGGAGCAAGAGCTGCCGCTGGTGCGGCCCCTCCTTCATGGCCTCGAACACCTCGCGCAGCGACAGCCAGGATTTGGGGTCATCGAGCTTGGCATCCGCGGGAAGCAAGGCGACGCCTTCCTCGGTCGAGACGGCGAAGACGCGGAGGTAAATCACGAGAGGCTGAGAGCCCGCCTCGCGCCCGCCGAGTGCGCGTAGCTGTTTGAGCAACAGGTCGCGTTGCTGGCTGTCATAGGTATCCGACTTTTGCCAGCCGAGCGTGGGGAGGGCTTTGCTATCCTGGTCGGCGAAGGCGGCGAAGGGAATGCGCGGGTCGCCGTACTGGTCGATGACGACGGCGGCGAAGGCCGGATTCGGCACCGGCTTGAGGAAAAAGAGTAAGGCGGCAACGCCGCCGGCGATGGCGAGCATGACGCCGCCGACGATCAGGATCTTACGCTTGCGGGCCGGGTCCGACTGGCCGGCGGCCTTGCGGGCAGCGGGACTGCCGCGCCAGGCGTGCGCTCCGATCGGTCGGGACGGGTCGGCCATGATGCACACTCATCCTTAACCAAAATACAACCTCGACGAGCCGCGACCGTCAGGGTGCGCTGCCCCCAACGCTCCCTGACGGTCGCGGCTCGTTGTCCACAGGCAGGCTCTCAATTACTCGGTGGTTCCGGCCGAGCCGTTGTTCCCGGCTCGCCGAGCTTCAGCCCGCGCACCTTGTTGGCGTTGCGCTTGGCCTCTTCCAGGGAGATGATGCGCAGCGACGACAGCCGCTCCGCCGTCTCCTTGGTCACGTCGAAAAAGATGCCGGTGTACTTGCCCGCCTCGGTATAGAAGCGATGCTCTTCGCCGCTGGGGCGGACCTCCTCGGGCATCTGGGCGAAGAACGGTTTCGTCCCGTCCGGGTAGCGCAGGCGGACGACGACGCAATCGACGTCCTGCGGCTTCTCACCGGGGCGGAGTTCGACCGTCCGCTTCTCGCAAGTCACGCTCTCGACCACGATTGTCGCCCGCTCCGACTCGGAAACCGCGGCGGCGACGGCCTTATCGTGCAATTCGTCCAGGCTGGTGTAATGCGTGCCTCGCAGCAGACTGGCGCTGGGCGCGGGGAACGTGTCCTCCTCGGTCCAGAACCCGCTGAGGACCGGCTCCGCTTTCGCGGGCCAATTGTCGTCGAAGTCGAGGCTCCACGCCGGCGCCGGGAAACCGGGTAGGGAGTAGAAGCGCAGGCCAGGCACGGGCTTGGCGGGGTCCAGCGACGAGGCGACGGAGAAGAACGCCCAGCGCGGGCGGGCCTGCCGCACCGAATCAGCCGCCGCCAGCGGGCCGAGATCCTTCTCGATGGTCACCATCATTTGCAGATCGTTCTTGCGCTTGCGCTGGTTCTGGACGACGCCGAGGTGCCAGCCGGTCGGGCCGCCCTCGGGCGGCCGATACCCGTCCGGCTGACGATCCCCGAACACGAGGCCAAGGTCTTTCTTGCGTGCTTCGAGGTAAAGCGGCCGAACGAAACGGAACTCGTTGCCGACTTCGGTCAGGTCCAGGATAAGCGCATCGCCGTTCTCGACGCGGATGCGCTGTTCCAGCCCCTTGCGCTTCAGGCTGGTTTGCAGGGCAACCGTGTAGGTGCCCGGTTGCAGGCCGGAGATCCAGCGGTGGTCGCCGCCGCTACGGCTGACGTCAGCGCCGTCGTCGGGGATCACGCCGGGCTTGAGCCGGCCGCTGCGCTCCTCGACCCAGAAGCGGACGCGCAGCAACGATCGCTCCAGCGCGGCAATGAGCTTGTCGCGGTTGGCGGCGTCGAAATACTGCCCCTCGACCAGGTCGATGGCCTTCATGAACTCGGCGTAGCCCGGCAGTTCTTTTTCCGCCTTGCTCATCTCGAAG
>JBBQPD010000926.1:0-3053 GCA_038331535.1 Gemmatales bacterium
CAGGGGACGCCGCTGATGGTCGGCGGCGTGGTCTACGCCACCGCCGGCACGCGACGCGCGGTCGTGGCCCTGGATGCCGGCACCGGCGAGATGCTATGGATGCACAGCGAGAACGAGGGCAAACGCGGCGAGACGGCGCCCCGACAGCTCTCGGGCCGGGGCCTCTCCTACTGGCCGGGCACCGCCACCGAGAAAGCGCGCGTGGTCTACGTCACGCCGGGCTACCAGATGGTCGCGCTCGACGCCAAGACCGGCGCGCCCGCGGCCGGCTTCGGCAAGAACGGGATCGTCGATCTGAAGGACGACGACGACCAGCCGATCGACATCGTGACCGGGGAAATGGGTTTGCACGCCACGCCGATCATCGCCAAAGACGTCATCGTCGTCGGCGCCGCGCACCTGCCGGGCGGTGCGCCCAAGAGCAGGATTCACGAAAAAGGATTCGTCCGCGGCTACGACGCGCGCACCGGCAAGCGGCTGTGGATCTTCCACACGATTCCGCTCGCGGGCGAGTTCGGCAACAACACGTGGGAAAAGGACTCGTGGTCCTACACCGGCAACGCGGGTGTGTGGGCCCAGATGACGATCGATGAAGAGACCAACACCGTGTTTCTGCCCGTGGAGCTGCCGACCGGCGACTACTACGGCGGCCATCGGCCGGGCAACGGCCTGTTCGGCGAGAGCATCGTCGCGGTCGATCTGAAAACCGGACAGCGGAAATGGCACTACCAGCTCGTGCACCACGGCATCTGGGACATGGACATCCCGTGCGCGCCGATTCTGATGGACCTCACCGTGAACGGTCGCGCCGTCAAGGCGATCGGCCAGCCGACGAAGCAGGGGTGGATCTACGTGTTCGATCGCGTCACCGGCACACCGGTCTGGCCGATCGAGGAGCGGCCGGTGGAAAAAGGCACGGTGCCGGGCGAGTGGTACTCGCCCACGCAGCCGTTCGTCACCAAGCCGCCGCCATTCGAGCGTCAAGGCGTCGCGATCGATGATCTGATCGACTTCACGCCGGCGCTTCGCGACGAAGCGGTGAAGCTCGTGTCCAATTACAAGATCGGGCCGATCTTCACGCCGCCGGTCGTGAGCACATGGCCGGGCCCACTCGCGACATTGATGCTGCCCAACGCGACGGGCGGCGCGAACTGGCAGGGCGGCGCGTTCGATCCGGAAACGAAGATGTTCTACATCTTCACGAACACCAGTCCCACTCCGCTCGGGATGGTGAAGCCCGATCCCACCAAATCGGACTTCGACTGGATCCAGGGCACGGCGCGGAATCCCAACGCGACGCCAAGCGCGGGAGGTGCGGGAGGTGCGGCGGGAGATGCCGGCGGCGGGCGTGGCGCGGGCCCTGCCCTCAGTGCCGCCGGTTCACCGATTCCGGCAGCGGGCGGCGGACGCGGTGGCGGCCCTCCCGCTGGCGGCGGAGGCGAGGGCGGCGGCGGCCCCAACATTCAAGGGTTGCCGCTCATCAAGCCGCCGTATGGCCGCATCACCGCGCTCGACATGAACAACGGCACGCTCGCGTGGCAGATCGCCCACGGCGAGACGCCGGACAACATCAAGAATCATCCGGCGCTCAAAGGCGTCACCATTCCGCGCACCGGACGTCAGGGGCGCATCGGCGTGCTCGTGACCAAGAATCTCGTGATTGCGGGCGAGGGTGGGTTCTTCACCGCGCCGAACGGACAGCGCGGCGCGATGCTGCGGGCGTACGACAAGGCGACCGGACAGGAAGTCGGCGCGGTTTACATGCCGGCGCCGCAGACCGGCTCGCCGATGACATACTTTTACAACGGCAAGCAATACATCGTGGTGGCAATCAGCGGCGCCGCCTATACAGGCGAGCTCGTCGCATTCAATCTTCCGTAGCGTTCATTTCTTTTAGGGGGCGGACGTTCGTCCGCCCCTGTTTTTTCCACATTTCGTACGGCGCCTCCTTACAATGGCGTCGGCTCAGTATCATTTCCGCAACGTTTTTGCGGCCCCTGGGGGAGTGCTTCGATGAAGCAATTTCGTTTTTTTTGAGAATGGCATTCGCGGCGCTGATCTGCGTCGTCGCCCTGCCGTCGCTGGTGCGCGCGCAGAGCGCGATCGGCGGCACGGTCAAGGACACGTCGGGCGCGGTGCTGCCGGGTGTCACCATTGAAGTCGCCAGCGACGTCCTGATCGAAAAAACCAAGTCGGTGTCGACCGACGGCCAGGGCGCCTACAAGGTCGTCGACCTGCGCCCCGGCGTCTACACCGTGACCTTCTCGCTGCAGGGCTTCAACACCTTCAAGCGCGACGCGCTGGAACTGCCGTCGAACTTCACCGCAACGGTGAACGCCGACCTGAAAGTCGGCGCGCTCGAAGAGTCGGTCACCGTCTCGGGCTCGTCGCCCGTCGTCGACGTACAGAGCAACCAGAAGACGCAGGTGCTGTCGCGCGACGTGCTCGACGCGGTGCCGACCGGCAAGACGATTCAGGGCCTCGGCCAGCTGGTGGTCGGCGTGACGCTGTCGTCGCCCGACGTCGGCGGCTCGCGCGCGATGCAGCAGGCCTACTTCGCGGTGCACGGCGTCGGCGCCTCGGGCGCGATCGTCACCGTCGACGGCCTGCTCACCAACGGCAACATGGCCGACGGCGCGGTGATGGCGTACCACAACGAAGCGATGATCCAGGAGGCGGTGTATGAGACGGCCGGCGGCACCGCGGAGACGATTACGGGCGGCATCACCATGAACCTAGTGCCGAAAGACGGCGGCAACCGCTTCGCCGGCGCGCTCAAGTACGGCAAGTCGCCGAAGCAGTGGCAGGGGAACAACCTCACGCCGCGGCTCACCGCACTCGGCGTCAGCGCGGTCGACAAGATCGACAACTTCTACGAGTTCAACATCGAAGAGGGCGGGCCGATCCTGAAGGACAAGCTGTGGTTCTTCGGCGCGTTCCGCCGCGCGCACTACGACAAGCCGATCGCGAACACGTTCAACGTGCCCGCCGGCGCGAATATCCCGGCGTTCTTCAAGGCGTGCCTCGCCACGCCGGGCTCCTGCGATCAGGGC
>JBBQPD010000927.1:0-3045 GCA_038331535.1 Gemmatales bacterium
GCGCCCCCCCCGGGCCGCGGCTCGTTGAATTAGCGCCGCAGCCGGTTCAACTCGACCTTCGTGTGATGGCCCTGCTCGTCCCATTCCTGGCCGATGAGCCGGCCGGTCGTGTCGTACCACAGGTCGGTTTGTGTCTTGCCGAGAAGGCGAAAGTGATTGACCTTCTGGTTCTGCCCAGCCACCGGCCGCGGTTCGACGCCCATGAATTGCAGCTTCGCCGGCACATCGGTGCCGGTGTCGGCGTCAATGATCGCGAGCGTCTGATTGATCTTGGCGTTGTCCGGCATCGCCCAGTAGCTGGATAGCCAAATATCCGCGGGAACCAGCCGTTCCTCGTTATTGACGCGCAGGCGCAGCTTGTCGCCCTCGGGCACGGCGCCGACGGCGGAGCGTTTGCCGTCGTCGTTGCAGGTGCTGTCGAAGCGGAGCAGACGGCCGTCCTTCCAGACTTCGCGGCCCCGGTACGAATAGATGTAGCGCTTGCTGATGAGTCCGATACCGACGGTCACCTTGATGTCGGTGTCGCAGGTCATGACGACAGAGCCGTCTTCCTGCTTGTTGATGGTCATGTGGACGTCGCCGGATGGCTTGCCGTCGACGAAGACAGAGAAGTCGCGCGTCTCGACCTCCGCCGCCGCCGCCCATCCAGGAGTCAGGAGGGCGAGCACGGCGACGACCCACCCACGGATGAGCCGTCGGCACAAACCACAGGGACTACCGGCCATCGCTATTCTCCTCCGCGCCGCCAGGGGCGCGCACTCTCGGAACCGGGACGTTCGCCCGTCCACCGAGGCGGGGTGTATAGCGAACAAACCGCCGGCTGGCTAGCCCGAATTGTGTGTGCCTCTCGAAGGAGGCAGCGCCGGTGTTGCGGCCTGAAGGGCCGCTTCCGTCAGCCCAGGCCGCGGGCCTGGGCAAGGGTTGTGGTGCGTTTGGGGTTCCCAGGCCGAAAGCCTGGGCTGAGGGAAGCAGCCGCAAGTTGCCCCTACCCGCCAAAATCCCACACATGCACCATGCCCGCGATGTCGGCGGCGGCAACCGTCCGCGCGTCCGGCGACAAGGCGACGGCGCTGAACCAATCCTTGAATTGTCCGCCGCGCGGCGCGCCGAGGACGGCCGCTTCCTTACCATCCGCGACCTGACACACGCGCACGCAGGTATCGCGGCCTGTGGAAAGAACGTACTTGGAGTCCGACGAAAAGAGCACGTCGGTGACGCCATATTGATGTCCCGACACGTCGCGGACGAGTTTCCCCGTCTCGGTATCGAGGAGGTGAACCTTGCCGGTATCGGTTTCGCCGCCCTGTCCCACGGCGACCAGCTTCCCGTCCGGAGCGTAGGCCGCCACGATCAGTCCGTTGGCGACGAACTTGCGCCACACTTGCGCTCCGCCATAGGTGCGGTCGATCGGATTCAATTTCGGGAATTGCACTTTCAGCAGATCGAGCTTTTCCGTTCCATCCGCCACGTTCCAGAGCTTCAGTGCGGGTGTCGGAATGTCGAAATCGTCGCGTTTGTAACGGTTCTCGGACACGAGCGCGGTTTGACCGTCCGGCGACAGGGCCGCGGCCACGATCCAATTCCAGGCGTGTCCGGACCACCTGGCCACTGGCTTCTTCCCGACCAAATCCCACACCATCACCTGAGAAGAGGCATCGCCGCTGATCGCCCGCTTGCCGTCGCCGCTTACGCCGAGCGCGTAGACCCATTCCCTGTGTCCTTCGAGGACGGCGCATTCGGTTTGCGTCCCGACGGGCACGCCGGGCGCGGGTAGCGCGTCTTTCTTGCCGAGTCGCTTTGCCAGCCGCTGGCGGGTCTCGGCGTCGAGGACGGCGTCGGCCTTGCCGACCACTGGGCCATCCACTGGCCACACGCGGACCGTGCGATCCAGACTCGCGGAAATCAACGACTTGCCGTCGGGAGTTATCAGCAGTCGGGTGATCTCGTTCGTGTGGCCGTCGAGACGCCGCGCCGGCCAGACGTTCGCCGCCTGCCGTTCTTTCGCGTCGATTTTGGGATCAAGCACCGGCGGCGTCTCCGGTAGGTTCCAGACGAAAATCTGGCCGAGTTGATTCCCCGCGGCCAGCGTGCGACCGGAGCCGAGGAACGCGAGCGCCGTCGGCCAGGAGCCTTCAAACGTGAGCTGATACCGCAGCTTGGCATTGACGGGATTGAACGGTGTCATGACAGCCTCTGATCGATGAATTCATTTGAACGAGCCGCGACCGTCAGGGAGCGTTCTGCCCAGGGCGCTCCCTGACGGTCGCGGCTCGTTAACTCAACAAGTCGCTCACCACCTTCGATTTGAACGGCGCGAGCGGCACCGGACGCAGGCCGGCGTAATTTTCCGTCAGCGGATTGATCGACAGCGCCTTGTAGATGGTGGCGAAGAAGTCGCCTTCGGTGACCGGATTGTCCTTCACCTCGACGCCGTTCTCGTCCGAGGCGCCGTACGCTTGCCCACCCTTGATGCCGCAACCGGCGAGAGCCGTGGACCAGCAGCGGACGTAGTGATCGCGGCCCGCGCGGTTATTGATCTGCGGCGTGCGGCCGATCTCTCCGGTCCAGACAACGAGCGTCTTGTCGAGCAAGCCACGCTGCTTCAGATCGGTGAGCAAGCCGGCCCAGGCGTGTTCCATCGGCGGCACCAGACCGCGATGCCAGCCGAAATTGTCGGCGTGCGAATCGTAGCTGGTCTGCCCGACTTCGACGAACGCGACGCCCGACTCGACCAGGCGCCGGGCCAACAGACAGCGTTTGCCGAATTCGCTGTCGCCGTACAAGTCGCGGCACTTGACCCACTCGGCGTCGATCTTGAAGGCGTCGCGGCCGCTCTGAAGCCGTCGTGCCGACTCGTAGGCTTCGCGGTGCATCTTGCCGACTTCGCTGCTCGTCGCCTCCTCGAACTGATCCTCGACGAAGGAACGGAGATCGTGCCGGCGCTGTTCGCGGCCCGCCTCCATGCTGCCCACGGAGAACGTGGGCAAGCCGCCCTCATGCCCGATCCCAAAGGGCTGATATTTCGGCCCGAGAAAGCCGGCCCCC
>JBBQPD010000928.1:0-3034 GCA_038331535.1 Gemmatales bacterium
AAAAGAAGAGCGGCGGCGAAGGATAGAATTGCCGCATTCGGCATAGCGGTCGTGTGCCGCTAAGCCGCAAGCGGCAGATCATGGGGTCAACCCAGTCATGGAAATCCTGATTCCCGCCGACCGCATTCAGCAGCGCGTCGCCGAGTTGGCCCGGCAGGTGGCGGCGGACTATCAGGGCACCCCACTGACCATCGTCGGCGTTCTCACTGGCTGCTTGATGTTCCTCGCCGACCTGGTGCGCCATCTCGATCTGCCATTGCGCATCGCCCTCGTTCAGGCGTCGAGTTATCGCGGGGCCGCGACGACGGCCGGAGAACTGCACGTCCAACCGGAGCTGCTGCCCGACGTGCGCGACCATCACGTCCTGCTGCTCGATGATATCCTCGACACCGGCCAGACCCTGGCACACCTTGTGCAACACTTGAAGAGTCTGGGCGCCGCGTCGGTGCGCTCCGGCGTCCTGCTGCGAAAGCAGGGCCGGCAAAAAGTGCCGATCGAGCCGAATTATTGCGGATTCGAGATTCCCGACGCGTTTGTTGTCGGCTACGGTCTCGACTACAACGACATGATGCGCCACCTACCGCACATCGCCGTCCTGGCGCCGGCGGATCATGTGCCGTGAACGAGCCGACGACGCGAAACAATAACGCTTGCACGCACCCCCGGCGTCGGCCATGATAAAACCCGGTTCCTAGTTCGAGTTTGTGGAGTAAGCGACGTGAAAGAGGTGCTGACGATGATTCTGGCCGGCGGCAAGGGCACGCGCCTGGAGCCGCTGACGCGCGATCGGGCCAAGCCGGCGGTGCCCTTCGGCGGCCTGTATCGGATCATCGATTTCACCCTTTCCAACTGCCTCAACAGCGACTTGCGCCGTATCCTCATTCTCACCCAGTACAAAGCCCGCAGTCTCGACCGGCATCTCGCCTCCGGCTGGAGTTTCCTGTCGCGCGAACTGGACGAGTATGTCGAAGTGTTGCCGCCGCAGCAGCGCATCGACGAGAACTGGTACAAGGGTACCGCCGACGCCATCTACCAGAACATTTACACCATCGAGAAAGCCGACCCGAAATACGTCCTGATTCTCGCCGGCGACCACATCTACAAGATGGACTACGGCGAAATGATCCGGCAGCACATCGAGAAAAAAGCGGACCTCACGATCGGCTGCATCATTGCCCCGCGCAAGGACAGCATCCACTTCGGCGTCATGGACGCGGACAAGGAAGGGCGCGTCATCGGGTTCCTCGAAAAGCCGAAAGACCCGCCGCCGCTGCCGGACAACCCGGACGCTTGTCTCGCCTCGATGGGAATTTACATTTTCACGGCCAAGGTCATGTACGAGCTGCTGCTGGCGGACGCCGGCAACGACAAGAGCGATCACGATTTCGGGAAGAACATCATCCCTGGTATCTTGCAGACGCAGCGCGTCTTCGCCTTCCGTTTCCGCGATCGCAATCGCAAACAGGAGTACTGGCGCGACGTGGGCACGCTCGACGCCTACTACCAGGCCAACATGGACCTGATCGAGATCGACCCGGTGCTAAACCTGTATGACCAGGAGTGGCCGATCCGCACGCACCAGCCGCAGCTGCCGCCGCCGAAGTTCGTCTTCAGCGACGAGGGCTATCGCGAACACGCCCGCCGCGGCGAGGCGCACGAAAGCATGGTCTGCCCGGGCTGCATCCTCAGCGGCGGCCACGTTCGCCGCAGTATCCTGTCGCCGAACGTGCGCGTCAACAGTTACGCGCTGGTCGAAGACTCGATCCTGTTCGACGGCGTGGACGTGGGCCGGCATTGCCGCATCCGCCGATCTATCGTGGACAAGGACGTGAAGATTCCCGCCAATACGATTATCGGCTACGACTTGGACGAGGACCGGCGCCGCGGCTTCGTGGTGACCGAGGCCGGCGTCGTGGTCATCGGCAAGGCCGAGTTGTCTGACACGTTCACCGGCCGTACTCCGCACTAAGCCATCATGAATAACGTCGAGCGAACACCCGCCGCGGATCGCCATCCGAAACGGGGCCTGTGGATATATTTCTTCCTCGTTCTCGCGGTGTTAGGAGTTGTCGCCGTCGTTGTGCCGATTCGCTACAACCTCGGTCTGCAGCTCAAAGAGGAAGACGTGGTCCGGGCGAAGAAGTTATGGCTGGAGAAGGGGCCGCGCGACTACGACCTCGAACTGATGCGCCGCGAGCATCGCCTCATGCGCGGAGGGGGCGTCGAAGAAATAGCCGACGAATACCGTGTCAAGGTGCGTGACGGGCGGATCACGTCGGTCGTCAGTAGGGGACGCGGCGACTTGCTGGTTGATGAGAGCGTCGGCCTTGCCGTCGGCCCGGTCATTCGCGTTGAGCCTCCGCCGGATGATCTGCCGCCGGTGACGATCGAGGAACTCTTTAAGGAGATTGAAGACCACGTCCAGAGCGATGGCAGTGCCGGAACTGGGCGGAAAAATTACGCGATGGCATCGTTCGTGATGAAGGAAGACGGACACCCGACGCGCTACGTCCATCGCGTCGCCGGCACCAAGCAGCGCATCGAGTGGAATGCGAAGTTGACGCCGATCAATAAAGCAGTGCCGTAATTCACGAGCCGCGACCGTCTGGGAGCGCTGCCAGCGCTCCCTGACGGTCGCGGCTCGTGAATCCTTCTGTGAACTGCCGCTAAATCACTGTTCCTACTTCTTCTTCTCCGCTTCCGACCACTCTTTCCAGCGTTTGAACGCGGCGTCGCGCGTGGTCGAGTCGCTGAAACCGAGCAACGTCGGCGAGAAGAAGACGTTCTGCGGATTGGCCCGCAAGGCCGGTTGTAACTGCGCTAGATAGGGGAAGCCATAATCGGCAGCCGACTGGCCGCTTAACTGCACGATCATGGCCAGGGCCACGTCGCGCATTTCGGTTTGAATGCGCACGGTATTGAACTGCGAGTGGCCGAGATTCGTCGTGTCGGTCAGGAACGATTCCAGCTCTGCCGTCTGTTCCTTGCCGCCCACTTTTCCCACCGTGGCCAGGGCCGTGGCCCGGATGAAGGG
>JBBQPD010000929.1:0-3032 GCA_038331535.1 Gemmatales bacterium
CTGCTCGAGCGGGCGATCGTGGACAAGGACTGCCGCATCGGCCGCGGCGTGCGCCTGGTCAACCGCCGCGGCGTCCGGCAAGCGGACCACGAGCTCTACGTCATCCGCGACGGGATTGTTGTGATTCCAAACGCAACGGTCATTCCGGACGGGATGGAGATTTGAAACCCCCTCATTCTCAATCGCGGCTTGGAACGAGGAGAATTGAAAACCCACTTCTATCCGCTTGTGACGCTCTCGGCTCGCCAGGGAAGTCACTACACGGTCACACGAGAAGTAGTAACAGGGCAAGCAAGATGGCGGCCCTCGTCGCTCCCGAACGACTGTCTCTGGCAGTGGTCATCCCTGCACTGAATGAAGCTAGCTCTCTCGAAATTACGCTGCGATCATTAGCTGCCCAGTCGTCCCCTGCCGAGCGCGTGCTGGTCGTGGACGGCGGTTCGCGCGACGACACCAGCGCGGCCGTCCGGTCGCTCGGCGCTGACGTGCTGATCGTCTCCGGCCGTGGGCGGGGAGGTCAGATCGCCGCGGGAATTGCCGCCGTCGGCGCGGACGTCGTCGTCATCGGTCACGCGGACATGGTCTTTCCTCCAGCAGCTCTCGCGTCCATTCGGCGGCAGATGGTTGATGATCCGGCTTGCCCCGGCGGTTGCCTCGGCCACTACTTCGACTCGCGCAAACGGGTCTATCGGCTCATCGAGTGGCTGGACCGCCGGCGCGCCCGGCGCGGCGAGTCGTACGGCGACCAGGCTCAATTTTTCCGTCCGGAGTGGCTTGCCCGCGTCAGCGGCTTTCCGAATCAGCCGATCATGGAGGACATGGAATTGTCCCGCCGACTGCGGCTGTTGGGCCGGCCGGCTTACCTGGATGTGCCGGTCCTCGTGTCGCCCCGCCGCTTCGAGCGGCTCGGCTGGTGGCGTGCTGCCTGGACCAACTGGACCTTCCGCCGGGCGTATCGGCGGCGCGGACTGGCCGCCTGCCAGGAAATCTACGAGACGTATTACCGCCGACCAGGAAGCGATTCTTGAGTCGGTCTCGACTCATACATTAAGCCGGTCAAGACCTCCCCCGAACCGAACCCGCTGAGTATCGCGTATGTTCAAGCGCGTCGTTGCCGTGTTGCTCATCCTCGTAAGTGTCGTCGTGTTCCTCGGCTCTCTTGCCGGCGCGGTGGGCGTCTGGTTTGTCCAGCGGTCGTTGCGCGATGCCGCGACGCGAACCTTTGCCGACGCCGACCGCGCGCTGGGCGTCACGGCCCGCAGCGTCGCTGTGGTTGAAGACGGCTTGCGGAACGCCAGGACGGACCTGGCGGCCATCAAAATAACGGCCGTCGCGCCGGCGGGAAGCGGTATGAAGCCGGGATTCTTCGATCGGCTCGTCTCCCAGGCGCTGGCCGATCGTCTCGGTCCAAAGGTCGGACAGGTCAATGAGACCGTCAACATGGCAGCGGACGCGGCAGTCGTGATGAACAGTCTCCTGGGCGGGTTGAGTCAGCTTCCCGAGAGCTCGATCAGCGCACTCGACACCGAGCGGCTCGGTAAAGTCCACGACTCCCTGGCCGATTTCACCCAGTCTTCGCAGCAGCTGAGCGCCCTGCTTCAGCAGTCCGCGCCCGACGGCAACGCGGGCGATCTGGCTCAAACAACCGCACGCATGGAGGAGCTGCTTGAGGTCGTTCTTGCCTGGGCGGCGGAATTCAAGGTGAAGGTCGCCGGCGTTCAGGCGGACGTGTCCACGCTTCGGTCGCGGGCGCTCAACTGGATTCGCGTCGGGCCGATCGTCCTGACGGCGATCTTCGCCTGGATCGCGATCTCGCAACTGGGTCTGATCGCCTACCTCCGGTCGTGGTTCAGGTCCGTTTAGTTCGGACTTTCTGCCGCAGCGATGACACGCGCAGTAGGCGCCGCGAGTCGAGCGGCACTCTTTGGTCCGGCTCGGCGCGCCGGACCTACTTTTGGAACAGGCGCCGAGATATTTTTCTTTGGCTCAATTCCCGTTATGGCCTTGAGGCCCGTTTAGAGATCGTCCAGCTTTGGTAGCCTTCTCGTACAAGGAGTTACGTCCATTGAGGTAGACAAAAGTGGGGGGCGCAGCTGCAATGACGGTGGATACTACTCTCCGTCCTTCGCAGGAGTCCCCCGATGGCTACTGTACGCGCCGTCACGGCTGCCGTCTCCCTGAGGGTGCTCTTGGTGCGGCCCCCTTGGGACGACAACCATCCCGCCCGTCTCGAACGGGGCTCCCGTCTCGAAGCCGATCACCGCGCCCGTGTCCTCGACGCGGTCGTGGACCGCCCAAGAGAGCGCGAGGAGATCGGCGGCTGGATAGGAAAGGGATACCACACAGCCTACACACGTCCACGATCCGGCAAGGCGCCCTACTCTCCCGGTCGAAACCGTGGCGCAAGTTCTGGCCTGATCCTCGTTTCCTGTAACAAGACCACCCATTGCCGCTTGACGAGTAGTGACCCTACGGGCGACAATACGGCGTTGTGAAATCGTCCGTCGATCGCCCCCGGCCGCAGCAGGAATCGGATTATGTCGAATCACGTCGCCACCTGTCCGCAGTGTTCCGCCTCGTTGCGTTCCCCCCGGCCGTTTCCCACGGCAGAACAAATCCGCTGCCCGCGCTGCGGCCATCATTTCGTCGCCACGAAAGCGGCGCCGACCAAGGCGATCTATGACACGAATCCCGCGTCGGACATTTCCGTGAACGGCGCGCCGCCGCGAGCCAATCGCTCGGTCATCGCTCTCGCGGTGGCGGCGGCGGTGGTGCTCATCGGTGCCGGCATCGGCGGCACGATCCTGTTGATGCGGCCGAAGGCGGAACCCGCCCCCGTCGCGAAAGAGGATCCGAAGGACGCGCGTACCGACGACGAGCGCAACAAGAAGCTGGAAGAGGAGAACAAGAAACTGTCGGAACGGCTCGCCGCCATCGAGGAAGAGAAGAAGCTCGACAAGAAAAAGTTGGAATTCACGCGCCTGATGGAGAATGGCAAAGGGGCGCTCGACGGCAAGCAGTACGCCGACGCC
>JBBQPD010000930.1:0-3027 GCA_038331535.1 Gemmatales bacterium
CTCCGGCACGGACTCGGCGAAGGGACGGCCGACGAGGTCCTTCCTCTCTCTGCCGACGAGGCGGGCGAAGGCGTTGTTGAGGTAGATCACGACGTGCGTCGTCCCCTCGACGGCCACCATCGGCTGGGGCGACTGCTCGGACAGGTACCGGCAGAATCGCTCGATGTGGGGCTTCTGCTCAACGGCGTCGAGTTCGGCTTCCATGACCCACCCCTATTCTCGTTGAACCGTCGTGCCGGGGTTGATCGGTTCGGGGACGCCGGTGATCAGGCGATGATAACCCGTCAGCCGCTCGCCGACGCGCAAGCCTTCGGAGGTGATTTCGTACTCGCGGATGTCCTTGCTGTGGTCGCCGCCCCGCATCTTGACGATCATCAACACCTTGCGGAGCTGGCCGGCGATCTCGACGTAGCGCAGGCGGATGATGTCGTCGCTCAGGAACGAGATAGCGTAGGGGCTGAGCGCCAGCTCGGTGAAGCTCTCGATCAGCTCGACGGTGCTCACGATGGTGACGCCGGTGCGCGTCAGCGCCCCGATCATGCGGTAGAGCGACTCGCGGAAGTCGTCGCGGAATCCGGGAGCCAGGGCCAGCTCGAACCCGGCCAGCGAGTCGATCACCAGCCGCTTCGCGCCCGTCCGCTCCACCGCGTCGATGATCTCGCGCATCGTCTCATCGACCGACAGGTCGAGGGGACGGAGGTAGAGGATGTTCAGCTTGCCGTCCTGCTGCGACGTCTCGAAGTCCATGCCGAGATTGGTGGCCCGCCCGGCGTACTCGTCCGGCCGCTCCTCGAAGATGGCGATGATCCCCGGCTCACCGCGGCGCAGGCCCTCGGCGATGAACTGGGTCGCGAAGACCGACTTCCCCGCCCCCGACGGCCCCGCCACGAGCAGGCTGTCACCCTCGGGGATTCCGCCGCCCATCAGCGCGTCCAGATCGGCGATCCCGCACGAGAGCCGCCGCCGGTCGCGGGTCTTCTTCGTCCGCCCGGTGAGGCCGAAGGTGCGGGGGAAGGTTTGCACCCCGTCGGCGGTGATACGGAACGTGTGCAACCCCGGCACGGACGCCTGGCCCCGGAGCTTCATGACCTGCAACTTCCGCACGATCGAGTTCCGCTCGACCTGCTGATACAGCCACAACAGGCCGTCGGCGACGGTGAAGACCGGGTTGTCGCGCACCTCGCCCTCGGTGTATTCCCCGATCAGGAAAGTCGTCGCCTGCCAGCTCGTCAGGTGCAGGGCGAGCCTCTGGATGAAGGCCTGGAGGTCCGCCTCGCCGGTGCCGCCCGTCGCCTTCCGCACCACCGTCCGGAACGAGTCCACCACGACGACGCCGGGGCCGACGGCTTCGACCTCCTTGACGATCTCGGCCAGGACCGCGGCCAGGTCATTCTCCAGCACGACCTGGCTGAGGTTGATGAACCGGACGGCGGTGTTCAACTTGGCCGGGTCGAAGAACGTAAACTGCTGCTGGTAGCGGAGCATCTTGATGGCCGGCTCGCCCAGCACGGTGAAGTAGAGCGCCGGCCGCTCCGGGGTGGTGTTGGCGAACATCATCTGGTGGGCGAGGGTCGTCTTCCCGCCGCCGGGCGCGCCGGCGATGATGTTGAACGAATACTCCGGCAGACCGCCGCCCAGGATCTCGTCCAGGCCCGGCACGCCGGTCGCCACCTTGCGAATCGTCACTCGGTCTTGGGCGCTCATGATTGTCCCTCGGCTGTCCGACCCGTTTCGTCCAGGGGCGCGTCGGGCCATGCGTCGCGCACCAGGCCCAGCGCCAGGGGATCGCCGATGAACGTCACCAGCAACCCGAGTAGTTGGGTTACGATGGCGACTCCCGCCTCGTCGCCCCAGGCCGCGCCTTGTTGACGCCCGGCCGCGTCCAATCCTTCCAGCGACCCGTCGGCTCGCACCTGTACCGAGTCGAGCCAGGGCACTTCCGCCGTCGCGAGTGCCAACGCCCGCGTCATGAGGGACCGAAAGCCGGCCACCCCCGCGAGCTTCGCGAGCGGCACCCGCAACTTCTCACAGGCCCGCACCGCCGCGCCGACTAGTTCGTCCGACGGGTCGCGCGCCGGCTCAAGGGCGATCAACCGTCGAGCCAGCTTCTGAATCGCGGGCGTAGCCGTGTTCATAAGGCGCGTCTCTCACCTCGGAACGGAATCAACGCCCTGACCTTCTTGGCCCCGGCATGATCCCGCCCCCCATCAAGATAGCAAAGCCGCCCCGGCGCAGAAAGTCACTGTGCACGAGAATTACGAGAGGAAGACGAGAACCCCCGCTTCAGCCCGTGCTTATCCCGCGGACAGCCGCTCTTCCGTGACGGCGTCCCCGGCACCTCCCGTTTGCCATTGGTGTACAATAGCACGGCTTTCGGACCGGCGTCGGCCAGGGGAGTGGGCATCAACCTGGCCCTCCAGGACGCCGTCGCGGCGGCCAACCTCCTGTTCGCGCCACTGCGGAGAGGCGAGGTCTCTTCCTATCACCTGAGCCGGGTGCAACGGCGTCGTGAGCTGCCGACGCGTTTGACGCAGTGGGTGCAAGTGCTGGTGCAGGATCGCGTGATTGGCCGCGTACTCGGCAGCCGGGGGAAGCTGACGCCGCCGTGACTGCTTCGTCTGGTGCAGAGGTGGCCCATCTGGCAGAGGATACCCGCCTGGGTGGTCGGACTTGGGATCCGCCCCGAGCATCTGAGGACGCCTGACGTGCTGAAACCCCAAGGAGGTGGGGCATGAACGAGGACCGTTCGAGCGCGACGGTCCCTTGACGCTCCGTTTCTTGCAGGGCATCGGTATCGAGAAATATCTGTCCTCACATCCCCGAAATGCGACCGAGGTCCTGCACGGTGGAGACGCTGAGCGCCTTGTCGAAGCAGATGCCGACCAGCCAGTTACTCCCGGCAACAGGGCGGACCCAGACCACTCGACCGGTCAACTTGTATTCGCGAGAGTGAACGGGAGCAAGGAGGCAAAGCTCGACTTCCTGTCCCGGATGGAGGCGGGCCTTAACCATCAGTTGCGCGCCGAG
>JBBQPD010000931.1:0-3021 GCA_038331535.1 Gemmatales bacterium
GGCGGGGGGGTGCCCGGGGGGGGGGGGTGGGTCCCCCCCCGGGTTTGTTCTCCCCGGGGGTCCCACCCCCCCCCGCTCGCCGGAACAGACTACGAGGACGGCGCTATGGACTACGTCGGGAAACGTGATCGTGTCCATGCCGCAGCAGGCGTGGAGGGATGACGCGCCGCCGAGCAAGGCAAGAGCCAGCAACAGGATTTTGACACAGAGGATTCGCATGACCGCTCTCCGAAAGAGGCGACTGAGGGATGTTCGTACCCGTCAGTTACCAGAACGGAGGCGCGTCCCGCGAAGTCCATTGAAAGAAGCTACACGAGCCGCGACCGTCAGGGAGCGTCTAGCACCCAACGCTCCCTAACGGTCGCGGCTCGTTCCGCTGAATTACGGCGCATCCTTCAGGTGTCGGTCCAGCCAGGCGGCCATCTCGTAGAGCGTGTGCTCGACCGACTCGCGGGCGGCGTAGGCGTGCGCCTCGTAGGGCAGCGACACGAAGCGCACGATGCCGCCGTTGCCCTTGATCGCCTGGAAGAGTCGCTCGCTCTGCATGGGGAAGGTGCCGTCGTTGTTGTCGGCGGCGCCATGGATTAGCAGCAGCGGCGTCTTGATCTTGTCGGCGTACAGGAATGGCGACATCTTCAGGTACGTCTCCGGCGCCTCCCACAACGTCCGCCGCTCGGACTGGAAGCCGAACGGCGTCAACGTGCGATTGTAAGCGCCGCTGCGGGCGATGCCGGCTCGGAACAGATCGCTGTGGGCCAGCAGGTTCGCCGTCATGAACGCGCCGTAACTATGGCCGCCGACCGCGACGCGCTTGCGGTCGATCACGCCCAACTCGTCCGCCTTGTCGATGGCCGCCTTCGCGCTGGCGGCGAGTTGATCGACGAACGTGTCGTTCACCTTTTCCGGATCGCCGACGATGGGCATGGCGGCGCCGTCGAGTACGGCGTAACCGTGCAGGGCGAGAAGCAGATGCGAGGCGCCGGCGGGCGACGTGAAGCGGTACGGCGAGCCGCTGACCTGGCCGGCCGTGTCGGCATCGACGAACTCGCGCGGATACGCCCACACGAGCGCCGGCAACCGCGTCCCCTCCTTGTAATTCGGCGGCAGGTAGAGCGTGAAGGACAACGGCACGCCATCGGCACGCTTGTAGGTCACCAACTTCTTCTGGATGCCGCGTAACTGCGGCGTGACATCGGTAAAGTCGGTCAGCGCCCGCTTCTCGCCGGCCACGGTACGGACGTAATAATTCGGCGGCTCGGTCGGCGTTTCCCGGCGCGTCAGGAAGCGGCTGCCGTCGCCGGCGAGCAGGGCGATCACCGTCTCGTAGCAGCCCTCTTCGCACTGGAACAAGCGTTCCTGGAGGCCCGTTTTCGGATCGTAGCGGTCGAGGAAGGGCCGGTCCCCATGAGGAGACGAACCGGCGCCGTGCATAAACCACTTGCCGTCGTGCGCGCACACCACGGAATGTCCGCCCTTCCGGGTAGTGAAGAGCGGCGTACCCGGATGTTTGTACTTCTGGTTGACTGACACATCCCACAACAGCTTGAGACCGAATTGCGCCTTGGCAGCGGGGTCGATTAAGAACGTGCGCTTGCGCTTGCGATCCCGAACGTAGTCGCTCAGCAGCGCACTACCGTCCTCGGTGAACCACAGGCCGGCGAAGCGCTGTTCCGTTTGGACGAAGGGCACGGAGCCGGGTTTGTCCATGCGCCGAATCATGATCTGGTCGCGGTTCGAAGCCTTCATCTTTGGGTCGCCGCCGTCGAGCGCTTCCACCCAGAGCAGAGTGGCCGGTTCGGTCGACATCCATTGAATCTCGCGCGGTCCGGTGGGCACACCGTCGATCGGAACCTTGTCCGCCAACGGCAAAATAGCTGTCCACCTGGAGCGGAGCACTTCGGGGGGACCGTTCAAGTCCCATACGCTGACCTCGTGCGGAAAGGCCGTCCACGTCAGCAACCGCGAGTACGGCCGCTTGACCTCCGTGACGAGCAGTAGCTTTCCGTTCGGCGCTGGCGACACCGCCGCGAGGACCGCCGGCGACCCAAGTTGTCGGACCTTGCCGCTGTCCACGTCCGCCAGGGCAAGCTGAGACGTTCCGTAGTAGGTAAACAGCGCCTCATCGTGATCGGTCTGCAACAAATCCTGATGCGTCCGCGCCGGGGCCTTGTTGCCGTCGCCCTCTTGCACGACGGGGCCGGGAGGCACGCGCGGCTCCTCGGGAGGCTTTCCGTTTCGCGCGAATGTCTTACACACAATCTCCCGGCTGTTCGGCATCCACTGAAACGGCGCGCCGAACACCGCATTTAGTTTCAGTCCCGTCACCGGTTTCGCCGCGCCGCTGGCGACGTCGGCGGTCCACAACTCGACGGCGTCCGCCGTCGTCCGGGTGAAAGCCAGGCGCTGACCGTCGGGCGACCACTCCGGCATGCCGAGGCGCGAACCGTCGGGAACGTCGATCTTCGTGCGCTTGCCGCCGTCGATTTCCAGAAGCGTCAGGCCGACGACGCGCGGCGGCGCGTGCGGGCCGCTCGTGGCCGGGTTGATGCGCAGCCCGGCAAGCCGCAGCATCGGCTCCGACAATTCAGCGATGGTCGGATACCGCGCAGACTGGACCAGCAGCAGGTGGGTACGGGTCGGGCTGAGCAGAGCCTCCGGCTGGGTCGGCGCGTCGAGGACGTCGGCAATCGCCTTCGGCGCCCGTTGATAGGTCGATTGTCCGTACAACGTCGCCGCCGAGAGCAGCAGGACGACGAGGCCCGTTCCGGCGCGGCGCAACATGGCGGCATCCTTGGAAGCTTGTCATAAGCGTGAACTGTTCTCGACCTGAGCGTTCAGGAATTGATAGCACGTTTCGCCATGAACCGGTAGGGAGCAAACGCAGCGAGGCTCCGGCGTAAGCCGGAAGCTCGCGTGTGTGCGTTCGGAGCCCCGAGTTTCCGAGCCGGGCGCGTCAGCGAGCGGGGAACTCCGGGGGCGGTCGCGCCCCGCGCGCCAAAAAAAAGGGGTAGAAAATTTTTA
>JBBQPD010000932.1:0-3019 GCA_038331535.1 Gemmatales bacterium
ATGCGGACTTCAGATACGGCGGCCGGGGAAGGAAGCATTGGGCAACAGCGTCACCTCGCGGTCGGCGCCGCGGAAATGCGCGTCGAAGAATTGCAAGAAGCAGGCATAGCCGAGTAGCGGTTTGAACTGGGGAATAGCGACAAACCCGGCGACGGCCGACCACTCGTAGGTTTCGCTCAACCCATCCGTGATGCGGAGCGAGACAGCAGCAAAGCGACCGGTCTGTATTCCTCGTCCCGCGAGTGAGAGCTTCAGTCGCGGCGCGGTTGTCAGGTCCAAACCGATGTTTTGCGCGACGGTTTCAGGAAAAACAAGGTCGTCGGAGCCTGTATCCAGGAAACCATCGCGAAGGACTGAATGACCCGGTCCCGTAACACGGACCGACAGAAGAGGCCGATAGCGGATCCGGGAGCCTCCCAGAGAGGGTAACGGAACCGGTGCGCGTCCCCACATGTAAGGGATAATCACGCCGGCTCCTCGGATTCCGACAACCAACCGCCGACCAGCGAAAGGTCCGGTGGGATCACCTCCGAGAAGACGACTTGCTCCGGATCATGGCCCGCGCGTTGCACGGCGAGAAACACTTCGTGATCGTCGTCCCCACTGGCGACAATCGCCGTCCCCTCCAGATTCCAGGCAACGTGCTTGCCGTAGAACGGTCGGAGCTGTTCCTCCGTCAATAGCTGCCGGTTCTTGTGGTGTTCGTTCGGTTGAAAGTGCATCTAATTTTGCCCTCGGTGGATCTTGAAACATTGTACCGCAGGGTCGCGCTTTCGCTACGCTTCCTTCAGTGTTTATCAGACGCCGCCGACGAGTCGAGCCTGGAACGCGGCAAGGTCCGTACACTGTCCCGCCCAGCGATTGAGCTGTAGTAAGCGCGCTTCATCCAAGATCCCACGCAAGGCGGTCGCCAGCGAGTCCGGGACGGTGCCCAGGCGATCCTTTAGAACGTCCAGAATCGCGTCCTGAACTGCCTGAGCCTTCATCTCACTCTTGAGTTCCTCCAGCAGGGGGGATTCGATCATCGGTCGGCCTCCTCCAAAGATAGACCTCAGCAATTCGCGCGTGAAGCGCAAGCCGCCGAGGAGTTGGGTCACGGAAAGCAGGTTGTCGAGTTCTTCGGACTTCGCCAGGCGGTCGATCTGTTCGCGGCAGCGGTGCAGCAGCGCTTCGGGCGGCCCGACAAAGTGCGTCAGCGGCACCCACGGTATCAGGCCCACGTCGCCTGCAGCCAGTAGCGACTCGGCCTCAACGGTCCACAACTCCACGACGCGCCAGTCGGCCTGCAACCGGGTTAGTCCGCGCCGGCTCGCGCGCTGCAAGCGCCCTTGTACCTGGGCGTTGCCGCGCGGGTGCAATATCAGGCTGATGACCTCCGGCACAATCTGGCGGTCGAGCGTGACAAGAAGGATGTCGTCCAGCACCTGTGCGTCGGCACGGCGGTCGGCGTAGGTGACGATCTCAACGAGGAACGGGGTCAGGTTCTCTTCGCCGGAGAAGGAGACGTCGAGCAGACCGTCGGGCAGCCGGCGCGGAGAGACAACCTCGGCCTGAACGGCTCGGAAGGCGGTGAAGCCGGTAACGCCGGCAAGGCGCAGGATGGAGTCGCCGTGATGGCCCAGAAGCCACTTGCCGCTACGATCCTTGTCCTGGCGCATCGGTCCTCCCTCCGCTCTCTTTCGTCATTGATGATGACGATCGCCAGGGAGGCCGTCGATCCCGGCGCGAATACGATTGCTTCGGCGGTTCGGGCGCATTCGCCTCTCGTTCGCACAGCAGCTCCTTGAAGTCATCACCGCCTCCTGGCGCAGCCTACCACCGCCCTGGTCTCGCGACTTCGCAACCCGTGGTATCTGCCCGCGGCAGCCTGCATCAGTCTGGGTAGAGAACGACGCGGCAACCCACAAGGCCGCTGCGGATGGCCGGCTCCCTCTTGCTGCGGCTGGCGGCGCGGGACCACACGCCGCCATCGAGCCACGAGCCGCCGCGCAGCACGCGGCCACCTCCGTTATTTGCACCTTGAGGATCTTTAATATCTTTTTTATCGTACGCGCCGTACTGGTCCGCGCACCACTGCCAGAGGTTGCCTCCCATGTCGTGCAGCCCCCAGTGGTTCGGTTTGAACGTCAGCACCGGCGTCGTTTTCCCCCTGTAGCCGCCTTTTTTCTCCGTCTCCCGGTAGGGCGCGGTTCCGTCGAAGTTGGCCTGATCGGTCGTGATGGTTTCGCCGGTCCAGAAGGGAGTCGTCGTGCCGGCGCGGGCGGCGTACTCCCACTGCGCCTCGGTCGGCAATCGATAGGTCCTCCCTTCTTGCGCGCTCAACTTGCGGCAGAACTCCTGGCAATCCTCCCAGGACACGCTATCGACGGGCAGGTCGTCGCCCTTGAAGTCGCTCGGGTTATTATTCGTGCCCATGACGGCTTTCCACTGCTTCTGCGTCACGAGCGTCGCAGCCATGCAGTACTCCTTCGTCAGCGTGACCTTGTGCAGTGCTTCGTCCGTGTTTCGGCCGCGTTCGGACTCCGGACTGCCCATCTGGAAAGTGCCCGGCTTGATGTAAACAAGAGTCATGCCAATCGAGTTGACGAGCGTACGCGGGCGATCTTGCGGCGAATCGACCATAAAGGTTTGATCTTTCTCATCGGACCAGCCAAACATTCCCGTCAAGGCCGTGTTCTCCGCCCGCAACCCTTCCACTTCGTTCCGGTAGCCGAGACCGAACCATCCTAACACCCCCACAATTACTAACACGAGGACAGTCACTACCATGATCGGCATGATCCGGCGACGGCTTCTTCGTCGTAAATTCGCAGTGGGCAGCGGGGGCGGCATCGTTTCCTGGCGCGAAACTTCGCGGAGAGTCGGTACCGCCAGCGCCCAGTCGGGAGCGCTCTCCGGCTCTGGCAGGGTAGGCGCGGCCGGCACCGACCGCGCCGCCTTCGACAGCGCGTCGGCGAAGGCTTTCATCGTCGGATAGCGCGCCTCCGGCTTCTTCGCCAGCGCCTTCAGGCAGACCGCT
>JBBQPD010000933.1:0-3018 GCA_038331535.1 Gemmatales bacterium
GCCGCCGCCGCCGCCGTAGCCGCCGCCGCCCGAACGGCCGCCGCCGCCGCCGCCGCCGCCGTAGCCGCCGGAACGACCACCGCCGCCACCGCCGCCGCCGCGGTCTTCCTTGGGCCGGGCTTCGTTGACGGTCAGGGCACGGCCATCGACCTGCTGGCCGTTGAGGGCCGTGATGGCCGCCTGAGCTTCTTGATCGCTGCCCATCTCCACGAAGCCGAAGCCCTTGGAGCGGCCGGTGTCGCGATCCATGATTACCTGCGCCGACTGCACGGTGCCGTGCGCCGCGAACATCGTCTGGAGGTCGCTGTCAGTGACCCCATAGGCGAGGTTCCCCACGTACAACTTCTTACCCATCGAAAGATCCTGAAAGAAGAAAGGTGCCTGACCCCCGGGCCGACGCCGGCTCAGCGAGCGGCTGCTTCGGGCTGGGAAGCGGCTGCTGGAGTACCTTCCCCAGACCAGCGCGTTCCGCGCAACCCGACAGGATACTATTATGACAGACGCGGCGTGCGTGGCAAGTCGGGAGAAGCATTACTTTTGACGAAAGGGTCGGAAGCGGCAAAATGGTTGTCTTGTGACGGATTGGCTAGCTGGGAGTTATCCGAGCGGCGTGTTGAACATTAGGGGTTTGTAGGCGGCTTGAGGACCGCGACGGCCGCGGACAGCACTTGCGCGAACGCGACGGGAGTGAGGATCCCGACCGAGCGGACCATCAACCCGGCATGAGCGGTAAACAGCTTGCCGGGCCGGGCGAAACTGGCCACCAACAGTCCGCCCGTTGCGAAGTCGGAGGCGTCCAGCGGTACGGCCGCCGAATCCCCATACGGGTCACTCGTGATCTGGCAGAGAACCCAGTCCTCGCGGCCCGCGTCGGCCAAACAGACGGCTGGCCGGACCTTTGCCTGTGACAGGTCCGAGAACGGGAACGGGACTAAAACTACTTCGCCGTTTGTAGGTGCGACCACGCCGCATCCTCCTCCGGCCGAGACCAGTCCACGGCAAGGGCTGCTTCCGCTAGGAGCGCAGCCTCACTTGGTAGTTCGGCCGGTTCTTCCAAAACCGTAACCAATGCCCGACGAGGGCTGTTGACGTGAACCTCACCGAGCAAGCGGACTCGGCCGGCGGCATCGACGACTGCTTCGACTGTTTGGATCATGAAAGACCTCCGCAAGCATTCTACCACTTTTACCGTGGTAAGGAGGCTACCACCCGGATCGACCAGACAGCAGAGACAAAACCATTTCTTCCGCCATGATTCGCTGAAAACTGCTCTCCCCACAACGTACCCGCCTCCGGTAGCCTCGCCGGTAGGTATCGCCCTTTTCTCTTACCGTGAGGCTCACCATGACCAGCATCGCCGCCACCCAGAACCGCACTCCCCACTACATCTGCCCGCCCGAGCTGCTGCCGGAGCGGCCCCTCATCCCCGGCGAAGACGCCGCCGTCTGGGACTCCTTCCGCGCGAACATGCTCGAGCTGCTCGATCCCGGCTCGTTCCTCGAACACGAGCTGGCCGAGCGCGTCGCCTTGCAGCTGTGGCGCTTTCGCCGGGCCAATCGCTACGAAGCCGACGTCGCCACCGACGAGTTCCAGAGCGCCCGCACCCTGTCCATCGTCAACACCGGCTACCTGGAGCCGGACGAACCCGTCTCGAAAGCGCTGGTGCAACTGGTCGAGGAGATCGAGGAGCAGGCGACCAGCCTCGCTCAGTTCCAGTCGGCGCGCGAGCTGCTGCGCCAGCTGCCGAACCTGACGAATGCCGCGCAACTCGACCCGTCTCCGGTGGCGATCCTGACGGCGCTGGTTGGCATCAAGGATCCCGCCCAGATTCCGAACCCGATGACGGCGGGAGTGGTGCGCCGCGCCCTGGCGAGCTGGTCGCGGCGGTCGATCCCCGAAGCGCTGAAGTGGGCGACCGACATCGCGGAGGATAAGTGCAAGACGATGGCCGAGCGGTTGACGGGCATGGGGGTGCAGAAGGCGCGGCTGCTGGAAGACATGCGGCACGTCATGGCGTCGCGGCAGCGCGACCGGACGCTGCTGCCCAAACCGGCGCTGGAGCGGGCGCTGCGCTACGAGGCGCACGTCAGCCGGCAGCTGACGCAGGCGCTGAACCTGCTGCGCGAGTTCAAGGACGAACGACTGGCGAAGGAAGAGACGACGCGACAACAGCCGCCGGCGAGTGAAGGGGCGGAAGATTGCACTCCCGGATCGAGTGCTCCTCCCTCGGCGGACGCGACCCGTTCGTTTCGTAATTTCGGGGATCTGCTGACGGAGGTCGTCAACACGGCCCGTAAGTTCGGTATTTTCGACCTGGAGACGGCGAGCGACTCGTCCGCAGCGTCCGAAGAGCGGTTCTATTCGCAAATTTCGGCCGCGCAGACCGACGAAGTCCAGCCGGATGAGGAGCCGGACGCGACTACGTGAGGCCGAAGCGAGCCGGACCGCGCGTGGAGAGGTGAAAAGGTGATGGGGAGCGCTGCTCCGACGGATCGGGGTGCGCGCCCCGGCGGGCGCGCGGTGTAAAACGAGCGGTTACGGCAGGACGAAACGGCCGAGCACCGTGCCGAGGACCAGAGCCGTGAGGATGAGACCGGCGACGGACCAGCGCGACCAGTGGGAAGGCGACACTTCCTCTTCGAGTCCGCGCGGTAGTTTTGCGCGGCTTTTGGTGCCAGGGGGCATTGGATGCATCTTGCATTCCACGACAATGACGTTTGGCCGTGGGCGGATGTTAAAGGGTTTTGCCATTATAATCTATCTCCTGCTCAAGGAGGAAGAGGGCTCGTTCGGCTACCAATTTCTCGTCAAACACGACTTGAACGTAGTATATCCCCGGACGTGGGAAAACACAATTGAGGCGGAAAAAGAGATGGTAGAAATCGAGCGGTCCCGTGAAGAGTACTGTTACGGGATCCGACTCGGCGATTTCTTCCTCGGTCCCGGCCTCAACGGTCACCACGCGCCCCGTGGCCTGTCCTCTGTGACCTGTCATCTGGAGATAGACGATCATCTGCG
>JBBQPD010000934.1:0-3007 GCA_038331535.1 Gemmatales bacterium
GCGCTCCTCCAACTTCTCCACCGCCTCCACCCCAACCAGCGGCGCCTGGCACGCGAAGTTTTCGCACACATACGTCGTCACCGCCCCCTGCTCCGTCTTGCCCGCGAGCAGCGGCACCACCTTCTCCGCCTCTCCATCCGCGGCCGACTTGAACGCCACCACGCGATTCGGCCGAAAACCGCTGCGCACCGTCCGTAACACGCGCCGCGTCTCCTCGTCCGAGGCGCCGCCGACGATCGCGATCTCCTGCGTCGGGCCGAGGTAGAAGTCCAGCGCGATCAGCATCTGACCCGCCGCCATTGGATGCGATGCCATCAATCCCTGGTAGAGCCGTAGCGTGCGCTCCGCCTTGTCGAGCAGGTCGGTGCGGCCCGTCAGCTTCGCCAGGCGCAGCAGCGCCGTCGCCGCCATGGCGTTGCCGCTGGGAATCGCGTTGTCGGTGGCGTCTTTCGTGCGCGCGATCAACGCCTCGTGACCGCGGCCGGTGTAGAAGAAGCCAGCCTCGGCGTCATCCCAGAACTCGTCGATCATCACGCGCGAAAGGTCCAGCGCCGCCGCGATCCAGCGAACGTCGAACGTCGCCTCGTACAGCGTCACCAGGGCGTCGGCGAGAAAGGCGTAATCCTCCAGGTAGCCGTTCAGCTTCGGCTCGGAACCGCTGCTGTACGTGCGCAGCAGTCGGCCATCCGGCGTGCGCAGGCGCGTCAAAATAAAGTCGGCGGCGCGGCCCGCGACCTCGGCGTATTCAGGGTTGTCCAGAACTTGCGCGGCCTGCGCAAAGGCGCCGATCATCAGGCCGTTCCACGAGGTCAGCGCCTTGTCGTCGAGGCTGGGCCGGACGCGCTGACTCCGCACCGCGAACAGCTTTTCACGGCAGCGCGCCAGCAGTTCGCGCAGGTCGCTCTCGCTCATGCGCTGCAGCTTCGCGGCCTGGGCGAACGTCTTCGTGCGGTGCAAGATGTTGGCGTGTTCGGGAGCGTGGCCGTGCGGGTCGTGCCAGTTGCCGCGCGGCTCGACGCCGTAGACCGCGTTGAACACCGCCGCGTCGGCTTCGCCGAGAACCTGCTCGATCTCCGCTTCCGTCCAGGCGTAGAACTTGCCCTCGACGCCCTCGCTGTCGGCATCGAGCGTACTGTAGAACGGCCCCTCCGGACTCGTCATCTCGCGCGTCACCCAGGCCAGCGCCTCTTCGACGATCGCGCGATAGGCCGGATCGCCGGTGGCCTGAAACGCTTCGAGATAGCCGGGCACGAGCAGGGCGTTGTCGTACAGCATCTTCTCGAAGTGCGGCACCAGCCAGCGTTCGTCGGTGCTGTAGCGCGCGAAGCCGCCGCCGAGGTGATCGTAGATGCCGCCGCGGGCCATGCAATCGAGCGTGTGCCGCACCATGTGCAGCGCGGGATCGTCGTGGAAGCGCCGCCAGATGCGCAGCAGCACGCGCAGGTCCATCGGGTGCGGAAACTTCGGCGCCGAGCCAAAGCCGCCGTCCTTCGGATCGAAGGCACGAGCCAGACCGGCCGACGCCTGCTTGAGAATCGCGTCATCGAGACCGCCTTCCGAGGGCCGGAGCTTGCCGGCGTCCTGAATGGCCTCCGTCAGCTGGCCGGCGACGCGATCGATCTCGCCGCGGCGCGTCTGCCACCAATCGGCAACGGTGAGCAGGACGCGCTTGAAGCCGGGCCGGCCGAAGCGATCGTCGGGCGGAAAGTAAGTGCCGCCGGTGAACGGCTTCAGGTCCGGCGTCAGGAACACCGACATCGGCCAGCCGCCCTGACCCGTTAGCAGCTGCACCGAAGTCATGTAGATCTGGTCGATATCCGGCCGCTCTTCGCGATCGACCTTGATGCTCACGAAGTGGTCATTGAGGACTTTTGCGATCTCTTCATTCTCAAAACTCTCGTGCTCCATCACATGGCACCAGTGACACGCCGAGTAGCCGACGCTGAGGAAGATCGGCCGGTTCAAACGGCGCGCGCATTCGAGCGCTTCCGGCCCCCAGGGGTGCCAATCGACGGGGTTGTGCCGGTGCTGGCGCAGGTACGGACTGGTCTCGTTCGCCAGGCGGTTGGTGAAGACGGGATCGCTCATGACCGGCTCCGGGTTAGCGTGCTCCTCGTATATTGTAGGGTAGCGCGACACCGGCTTGCCGTTTCGCGAAACGCGCGCTTCAGGAAACGAAGCGCCATCTTTGCTCGTCTAATTCATTGGAGTGGATCGAGTCGCGCACACGGAACTTCTCGATGGCCGTCCCCGTCACCATTGACCGACAGACCTTCATGGGCAACGTCCGCAGCAGCGGCTTGCTCAGCGAAGCCGATCTGGTACGGGTCGGCAGCCGCTTGCCGGAAACCGACCGTGGCCGCGTCGTGGCCCGGGCGCTCGTGGAGATGGGAGTGCTGACGCGCTTCCAGGCGGAACGGCTGCTGGCGGGACGAACGGCCGGCTTTTTCCTCGGCCAGTATCGCATCCTCGACGAGCTGGGCCGCGGCGGCATGGGCCGCGTCTTCAAGGCCCATCACGTGCAGATGGACCGTATCGTCGCCCTCAAGGTGCTGGCACCGAAAGTCGTCAAGACCAAGCAGGCCCAGGACCTGTTCGCCCGCGAGATGATGGCCGCCGCCAAGCTCACGCATCCGAACATCGTCACCGCCCTCGACGCCAACGAGGTGAACGGTCGTTTCTATCTCGTCCTCGAATTCGTCGATGGGCCGAACCTCGAACAGCTCGTCCGCCAGCAGGGGCCGCTGCCGGTCGGCCTGGCTTGCGACTACATCCTGCAAGCAGCGAACGGCCTCCAGGCGGCCCAGGCCGTCGGCATCGTCCACCGCGACATCAAGCCGGCGAACCTGCTCCTGCATCGACCCGACCAGCGCGGCGACGTTCCCGGCCTGGTAAAAGTGAGCGACTTCGGCCTGGCCCGCTTGCACGAACCGGGTGCGCTCGATTCGGCCGGCACCATCCTCGTGAAGCAGAACACGGTGATGGGCACGCCGGACTACCTCTCACC
>JBBQPD010000935.1:0-3007 GCA_038331535.1 Gemmatales bacterium
TACATCGACGGAGCGGTCTATGCGCGACTTGCAGCCCTGCGACTCTTTCCCAGCAAGCCGGCGGGCGACCTTGAGTTCATCCGCCGGGTGACGCTCGACCTCACAGGCGCGCTGCCCGCGCCGACTCAAGCGCGCGCCTTCGTCTCGGACGCGGACCCGAAGAAGCGCGAGAAGGCGGTCGACGCGCTCATCCGGCGGCCGGAATTCATCGACTTCTGGACCTACAAGTGGAGCGACCTTCTCCGGGTGAACCGGGGCACGCTCAAGGACAAGGGGATGTGGGCATACTACAGCTACATCCACGACGCCGTGCGCGACAACAAAGGCTGGGACCAGATTACGCGCGAAGTGCTGACGTCGCGCGGCAACACGTTCCTCGACGGGCCGGCCAACTACTTTCGCACGGCGCTAAAGCCCGAGGAGCTGGCGGAAAACATCAGTCAGGGCTTCATGGGGATCCGGGTCCAGTGCGCGAAGTGCCATAACCACCCGCTTGAGAAGTGGACTCAGAACGAATACTACGGCATGGCGAACCTCTTCGCCCGAACGAAGTATAAGGCGGACCTGAGCATCTACGTCAACGACGAGATGACCGTCTATAACATCGCGGCCGGCGACCTGATCCAGCCGCGCCTCGGCCGCCCTGTCGCCCCCAAGCCGCTCGGCGGGCCGGAGTTGGCGCTGGCCTCCACCCGAGAGCGCCGGTCCTTTTTCGCGGAGTGGCTCACTCGACCAGACAACTGGTACTTCAGCCACTCTATCGTCAACCGTGTATGGGCGCACTTTATGGGCAAGGGCCTGGTGGAGCCGGTGGACGACCTGCGCGAGACAAACCCGGCCTCCAATCCGGCGCTATTCGACGCCCTCGTAGCCGATTTTGTGAAGCACAAGTTCGATCTGCGCCACCTGATCCGCCAGATCGTCACGTCGCAGGTCTACCAGCTCTCTTCCGCCTCGACGCCGCTTAACGCGCGGGACGACCGGTATTACAGCCACTTCCTGGTCCGCCGCATGACTGCCGAGGAGCTGCTGGACGCTCTAAGCCAGGTCACCGGCAACCCGGAGGAGTTTCCTGGCATGCCGCCTGGCATCCGCGCCATCCAGCTTCCCGATACCAAGGTGAAGTCCGATTTCATGGACATCCTAGGCCGGCCGCCGCGCGTCATTACCTGCGAATGCGAGCGGAGCCAGGAGCCGAATATGGCGCAGGCGCTCCTCTTCATCAACGGCGAGCTGATTAACCGGAAAGTATCCGCGGAAGGCAGCCTGGTGGATCGGCTGATGCGGTCGTCGAAGACCGACGCCGAAGTGCTGGACGAGCTTTATTGGTCGGCGCTGGGACGCGCTCCCCGGCCCGCCGAGCGGCAGTCGAACCTCGCCAGCATTCGAAAAGCGTCGGTTGTGGCTCCACCGCCCGCGCCGCCCACTCCGGCGACGCCGTCGGCGGAAGCGGCTGCGCCGCCCACTCCCGCGAAGCCGTCGGCAGAAGCGGCTGCACCAGGGGCGCCTCCGGCCGACGCAAAAGCGCTGGCGCTCGCGAGCCAGGACCTAAAGGCGAAGGAGATAGCTGCGCGAAGGCGCGCGTTCGAGGATATGTTCTGGGTGCTTCTGAACAGCAAAGAGTTCCTATTCAATCATTGATCGGGAATTCGCTTAATGTGAGCGATTGGCGAGAGGATGCTGACCGATGATCGATTTCGGACATGAGAGCGTGCATACGTGCGATGGGCCGTCGCGGCGCGAGTTCCTGCAGATCGGGTCGGCGAGCTTCCTGGGCCTTTCGCTGACGAACCTCTTCGCGGCGCAGCGGTCTATGGCCGACCGGGCGGTGGACAACGAGATGTCGGTCATTCTGGTGTTTCTCTGGGGCGGGCCGCCTCATCAGGACACATTCGACATGAAGCCCGATTCCCCGGCCGAAATACGCGGCATCTTCAAGCCTATTCCCACGAACGTGCCGGGCATACACATCTGCGAGCACCTTCCAATGCTGGCGAAGATGGTAGACAAGTACACCATCATCCGCTCCGCCACGCACGACCAGTCGGTACACGCACAGGCCGCGCACTACACGCTCACAGGCAACAAGCTTGCACCCGGACGCGAAGGTCCAAACATCGGGTCGGTGGTCAACAAGTTTATGCCCCAGCGCAATGCGCTCCCGTCGGCCATACATATCGGCCCGCGCATGTACGATACCGCCGGTAATGGGCCGCTCGGCCAGGACGGCGGGTTCCTCGGCAACGCTTCCTCGCCGTTTCGGGTGCTCGACGCCACGCAGCCTGTCGACAAACTGGCCGCGCTGACGCCTCCCGCCGGCCTAACCGGAGACCGGCTGAACCTCCGCAAAGAGCTATACAAAACGGTCGATTCCTTCCAGCGGAAGATCGAGAGCAGCGACACGCATATCCACGACGTCGCGTATGAGAAGGCTTTCACGCTGGTAACGTCGCCGCAGGCCAAGGTCGCCTTCGACCTCACGAAAGAGCCTACCGCGATGCGCGAGCGGTACGGGATGACCCAATTCGGCCAGGGACTGCTTATGGCACGGCGTCTTGTGGAAGCGGGCGTACGGTTCGTGCAGGTCAACTGGCGGGCGCATCCGATCAACGACGATGTAGACAAAATGGGCTTCGACAACCACGGAGACAACTTCAACCGGTGCAAGCGGCAGCTTCCCGAGATGGACCGGTCGGTCTCCGCGCTCATCGAGGACGTCCACCAGCGCGGCCTGAACAAGAAAACGCTCGTTCTGGTCACTGGCGAATTTGGACGCACTCCCGTAAACGGCGCGGCCGGCCGCGATCACTGGCCGTTCGTCTACTCCTACCTCATCACCGGCGCCGGCATCCCCGGCGGCCGAGTCATCGGATCGAGCGACGCGCAGGCGAAGTACCCCGCCGAACTTCCCGTAACTCCGGAAGACACCTATATGTCGGTCGCGAAGATCCTGAACATGGACGTCTCCGGCCAACTGCGCGAGGCCCGCATCCTCCGCGACTCGCCG
>JBBQPD010000936.1:0-3006 GCA_038331535.1 Gemmatales bacterium
CCCCCCCCCCCCCCCCCCCCCCCCCCCGCGGCCGCACTCACATCTTGCGCCCCAGAATCCGGTCCAGCGCGTCCGAGGTCTGGTAGATCAGCGCCTCCGGATAGTGCGCGAACGGGTGGAAGTACTCGAACGTCAGGTAGCCGCGATAGCCGATCTGGTCGAACGCCTCCAACACCGCTGGCCAGTTGGTCGTGCCGTCCAGTAGCGTGCGGAACGACTCCAGCGAGTAGTCGGTGCCCTTCTTCGTGAACTCCTTCAAATGCACGTTCTTGATGCGCTTGCCGCAATTCGCGACCCAGTGCTCCGGGTACTGAAACATCATGATGTTGCCGGTGTCGAAGTGGACGCGGACGTTCTTGCTCTGGAAGCCGTCCACGAAAGCGTTCATCTCGCCCGGCGTCATCAGATAGCCGTTGAAGAAAATGTTCTCGATGTTCAGATAAACGCCGAGCTTCTCGGCGAGCGGCAGCAGCTTGGCAATCGCCTCCTTCGCCCGCTTGTCGCAGACGTCGTTGGCCACCGGCTCGTAATCGGTGCGCCAGGGAATGTGGACGGCGCCGGGCACGACGAGCAGGTTCTCGGTGCCGAGGTCGTGGGCGGCCTCGGCCATCTTCGTCGCCAGCTCCAGGCCGCGCTGGCGAATCTTCGGGTCGTTATTGGTCAGCGCATACGGCCAGAACAGGAAGGAACAGAGGCCGCTGATGGCGATGCCGATCTCCTCCGCCGTCTTGCGGATGGCCGCGTACTCCTTCGGCCCCGACTTCGGCGACAGATCGTTGTCCAGGTCGTAATTGAGTTCGATGCCGTCGAACCCGGCGTCCTTCGCCAGTTGCAGGCACTCCTTAAGCGACATGCGCTCCGGATAGGGAAACGCCCAGAGGTTGATCGACTTCTTCATGTCGTAGCGCTTCGGCGAGGCACGGCGCGGATCGGGCTTGGTCTTCGGCGCGTCGGCCTCGGCGGACGTGGCGAGGACGGCGGCGCCGCCGGCGGCAAGGATCGCTTCGCGGCGAGTGGGGAACGGCGGTATCGGTCGCTCGGTGGACATGGTGCGGCTCCTGGGTGCGGGGTGGGTGATCGTGGTTATACCACGCGCCGACGTGATCGCAAGGCGCCGTGAATCTTCCGAAGCTTGTAGGGCAGTCAAGTCGAGTACAATAGGGTGCAGACAATTCGAGGAGAACGGAGACAAATCATGGCCGTGATCCGACCCCGCTATAGCAAGGAAGAGTTTGCTCGCCGTGGCGACGAGATCTACGAGCGTTCCATCCGCCCCACGCTCAAAGCGGAGGATGAGGGCAAGTTCGTCGTCATCGACATTGAAACCGGCGACTATGAGGTGGACGCGGACGAACTAGCCGCGTCCGACCGCTTGGAGGCGCGTGTCCCTGGCGCGCAGGTGTGGTTGAGGCGCGTAGGCTCCCGCTTTGTCCGTCACTTCGGCGGGCGGGGAGGATCGGGGGGCAAATGATTACGGGCACTGTCACTACCGACCGCGAGGCAATCGTCCGCCTGATGATGCACGGACCCGCCGGTCAGGAACAACTGATAGAAGCGATGATTGATACCGGCTTCGACGGCTGGCTCAGTTTGCCGCCCGCACTCATTACCTTGCTGGGACTGACTTGGCGCCGGCGGGGGCGCGCCCAGTTGGCAGACGGAAGCGAGAGCTACTTCGATATTTACGCTGCCACTGTTGTCTGGGACAGGTGTCAACTCCGCGTCCCCGTGGACAAAGCAGACACTTCACCGCTAGTCGGCATGGCGCTGTTGAACGGATATGAGTTGAAGGCGCAAATATGTATTGGCGGGAAGGTAACGATTAAGCAGTTGCGGCGCAGACCTTGATCGAAATCGAGAACTCCAAGCGTCGTATATCTACCATCTCTGTATGACCGATCCTCCTTCATGCTCCGGTTGTCGCGAACGTGACGTCCTCATCGCCGAGCTACAAGCCCGCGTGGGAGACCTCCAGCGTTTTCAGCAGGAATCGGCGTTTCTGCGCGACGAGGCGAAGACCGATCGCGGCCTACGAATCTTGACTGGCGACAGCCGGGCGATGAAGGCAGTCCGGCTGGCGATTCAGCAGGTCGCGCGCACCGACAGCACCGTTCTGATCCTCGGCGAAACCGGCACCGGGAAGGAACTGATCGCCCGCGCCATCCATCAACTCAGTCCGCGCCGGGAACATCTTCTCGTGACCGTGAACTGCGCCGCCCTCGCCCCCGGCGTGATCGCCAGCGAGTTGTTCGGCCACGAGCAGGGCGCCTTCACCGGCGCGACCCGCCGCCGACCGGGACGATTTGAACTGGCCCATCAAGGGACGATCTTTCTCGATGAGGTCGGCGAGCTACCGCTGGAAATGCAGGTGATGCTACTGCGCGTGCTGCAGGAACGTGTCATCGAACGAGTCGGCGGCAGCAACCCCATCCCGGTGGATGTGCGCGTCATTGCCGCGACGCATCGGGACTTGGCGGCCGCTGTCGGTCAGAGTCGTTTCCGATCCGATCTGTTCTTTCGGCTCAACGTGTTTCCGATCCGCGTGCCGCCGTTACGCGAACGTCGGGAAGACATTCCCGATCTGGTCCGGCACTTCCTGCATCATTTCAGCCGGCGCATGGGGAAGCCGGTGGCGGGAGTCAGCCCCGCGGCGCTGCAGTTACTGACGGAATATCACTGGCCGGGGAACGTGCGCGAGCTGGAAAATATCATCGAACGAGCCATGATCGTCACCGACGGCGACCAGTTACAGGTCGATCCGCACTGGTTCCAATCCGCCCCACTGGAGGGAGCCGGCCAAGCTACCGCTGCGGGTCTGGCTGAACTGGAACGCCGCGCCATCCTGGACGCGCTCGATCGATGTCGCGGCAAAATCTACGGACCCAACGGCGCCGCCGCGGCGCTGGGGTTAAAGCCGACCACACTCTACGGAAAAATGCGCAAGCATCGCATCTCACCGAAGTCGGAAAAGGAGCCGCGCACGCAGTAAGCGGTCTTCCCACCGCT
>JBBQPD010000937.1:0-3001 GCA_038331535.1 Gemmatales bacterium
GAGGTAGCCGCGGTGCGGCTCGTCGCTGAGGAAGTGAACGCGGCTCGAGCGGGCGGCCTCCGGCCACGGCGTCGTCCGAATCTGCGTCACCTGCTCGACGAGGTCGGCCATGATCTGGTCGTCGGGCGGGACGGGCTGGCCGCCACGTTCGTCGTAGAACTTGCCACCGTTGTCGTCGGGCGGGTTGTGCGACGCCGAGATATTCAGGCCGCCGTGGGCGCCGAGGTGGCGGATCGCAAACGACAGCTCCGGGGTGGCGAGATAACGCGTGCTGTCGGCCGGCAGAATGTGCGCATGGATGCCGTTGACCACGTAGACGCCGGCCGCGTACTGGGCCATTTCGCGCGACGACAGGTGCAGCACAGGATTAGGCAGATCGGGATTGTACTGGCGGCGCTTGTCCCCAAACTGGCGCACATCGTAGGCGAGAACAACGCGCAGCGGAGCGAGGCCGGGGAAGCGTTCCTTGAGGAATTCGCAGTGCCCCTGCACGGAGGCGCCGAGCGTCCACAGGTTCATGCGGTTGGGGCCGATGCCGACCGGTCCGCGCCGCCCGCCCGTGCCGAAGGGCAGGATTTGGTAGAACCGATCGAGTAGTCCCGACCACTGGCGCTCGCGGATAAGTCCTTCGAGCTGCGGGCGATACGGCGCGAATTCCGCCTCGGTCAGCCATTTCCGCAGGAAAGTCAGCGCCTGGGTCTTGAGCGCGTCGTCCGCCTCGATGCCGCGGAAGGCGTCGGCGACCTGTGCGAGCGAGTCCATGCAGCAACCTCGGTCGGGGATTAAAACGGGCACTCTTCGGGTAGGACGGCCGGGCCGCGCGTGAAATGATGCAGCGGGCGCACGAGACGCCGGAAGACGGCGTTCGGCAGGGACACGGTGTCCCAGCGCGGACTGCGGACGCGCATGTGTTCGCGATACTCGTCCGCGGCCACGGCCCGCAACAGGTAGCGGCGGCCGCGCCACGTCCACAGGTCTTCGGTCGAATCCGGCAGTGCAACCGATGGCAGGACGTGATAGGCGAAAACGAGCAGCCCCTGGTAGTCGGCGCCGAATCGGCCGGCCCAGCGCTCCAGGCCGTCGAGGTCGCCGCGCGTGGACCAGCACTCCCACACGCGCCGCGGCCGCTCCGGTGTGCCGCCGGGGAAACGCCGGCCTTTTACGTCTACCAACAGCCGGGCGCCGCCGTCGCCGTGGACGATGAAATCGAGGCTCTTGACCCTCTCGTCGCCGAGCATCGAACGCCGCGTTTCATCGACGGCGACGTAGCAGAGGCGGTGCCATTGCAGGTACGCCTCGAACGCCGCTTCGTAATGGTTCGCGCGGTCCATGGGACGTCCTTCCCTTCATGCTTTATACTTACGAGCCGCGACCGTCAGGGAGCGTCTGGCCCTTAATACTTACGAGCCGCGACCGTCAGGGAGCGTCTGGCCCCAGCGCTCCCTGACGGTCGCGGCTCGTGACGCGCTGTACCGCCGCCACGACCTCGGCCTCTGGCACCGTCGTTTCCTCGCGCTTGGTCAGGTCTTTCACCTTCCAGGCGCCGCTGGCAAACTCGTCAGGACCGGCGATCAAAGCGACGCGAAACCCGCGACTCTCGGCGTATTTCAACTGCTGCCCGACTTTCTTCGCCTCGGGATACACTTCCGTACCGATCTCCGCGGCGCGTAAGATACGTGCAATTCGCTGGTAATCTCCCAACCTCTCGGCCGCGAACTGCACGACGATGACCGGCGCAGGCGTCGCCACCTTCGGCAACAGGTTCATGTCTTCCATCGCGGCGAGCAAACGGTCGAGGCCGAGCGACGCGCCGACGCCGGGTAGAGACTGCTTCGTGAACAGAGCCGCGAGGTTATCGTAGCGGCCGCCGGAGCAGACGCTGCCGAACTTCGGCCGGTCGAGCAGGAAGGTTTCGTAGATGGTTCCCGTGTAGTAATCGAGGCCGCGGGCGATAGAGAGGTCGAGGCGCAGCCGGCCTTCGGGAATGCCAACAACGCGCGCCACGTCGAGCAGCTCGCTTAACCGGGCGGCGCCTTCCGCCACCTTCGCGTTGCCGCCGAAATCCTGGCGAACGCGTTCCAGGATTTCACGGTTCGTTCCCTGCATGCCGGCGAGGGCGAGGATGCGGCGGGCCTGTTCCTCGGTCACGCCCGCCTCGCGGACCATCTCCGCGGCGACCGCGTCGGCGTCGATCTTGCCGAGCTTGTCGAGGCAGCGCAGACAGGCCGCCGACTTACCGGCGGCGCCCACTTCTTCCAGCAAACCGTTCAACAGCAAGCGGTTGTTCAGCCGCACTTCAAAGCGCTCGAAGCCGAGGGCGACCATCAGGTCGTGAATGACCAGGGCCGTCTCGGTATCGCTGGCGTTCGACGTGGTGCCGATGGTGTCGAAGTCGCACTGCCAGAACTCGCGATAACGGCCCTGCGACGTGTTCTCGCCGCGCCAGACCGGGCCCATCGCGTAGCGTTTGAACGGTGTGCCGAGCTTGCCGATGTACTGGGCGGCGAAGCGCGCGAACGGCACCGTCAGATCGAAGCGCAGGGCCACGTCGCGGTCGCCATGATCGCGAAAACGGTAAATGAGACGGTCCGATTCCTCGCCGCCCTTGCCGAGCAGAATCTCGGTGTACTCCAGGGCCGGCGTGTCGATGGGGGCGAAGCCGTAGGAGCGATAGACGCGGCGCGCCTTCTCCAGCAGCGCTTCGCGCGGGATCATCAATTCCGGCGGATAATCGCGGAAGCCCTTGAGGGTTCGCGGCTCAATGAAGTCGGGCATGTCCTGGTCCGTGTATCCGGCGGGCAGAGTGAGCGTTTACGTTTCGCGCGAAACGTGAACACATAACAGGTCCGTGTCATCTTACGATCTGCGATTCCTGTAGCGATCGCTGAATTGCTTCATGAAGCGCCGTTCCTCGTCGGTGAGCGAGCCGATGCCGTGCGCTGAAATCTTCTCCAGCAGGCCATCCATGCGGCGTTCGTCGGCCTCGCGCGTCTCGAGATCG
>JBBQPD010000938.1:0-2997 GCA_038331535.1 Gemmatales bacterium
GTGACCGGGTTCGGCCTGGCCGGCCATCTTCTGGAAATGCTGGACGCCAGCAGTGTTTCCGCAAGGCTGTTCGCCGCGGAGGTTCCCGTGTATTCGGGGTTCGAGGAGGTGGTAACGCGGGGAATTGTCAGTTCGCTGCACCCGGACAATGCGAAAGTCGCCTGTCGAGTCCGGGGGACGGCGCCAGCGTGGCTATTTGATCCGCAGACGTCCGGTGGTTTGCTTGGAACGGTTCCTGCGGCTGCCGTCTCTCACACGTTGCAGCGTTTGCGAGAGGTCGGGTATACCAACGCGGCCATGATCGGCGAAGTCATTCCTGGTGAGGGCGAGAGTACAGTCTCTATTGAATTCCTCAGCGAGCCTCCTGCGTAAGCAGGGGGAGGGAGCGCTGCGGGCTTCCTCCCCCTGCTTACGTAGGAGGCTCGCCAAGAGGATCGTTTCACACCAACTCCCGAATCGGCAACACCCCGTCATCGACCAAGTTCTGCGGCCGGCCATTCGGGTCGAAGAAGCGGACGGCACTCAGGTTCAACCCGAGTCGCGTGTACAACGTCGCGAAGATTTCCTGGTGCGTCACCGGCCGCTTCACCGCGTATTCTCCCAGCCGGTTCGTCGCACCAATGACCTGCCCGGTCTTCATGCCACCGCCAGCGAGTAGGGCACAGCTGACCTGCGGCCAGTGATCGCGGCCGGCTTCCTTGGTGATGCGCGGCGTGCGTCCGAACTCGCCCCAGACCACGACGGATACGTCGTTCTCCAGGCCGCGCTCGTGCAGGTCGGTCACCAGGGCCGTGACGGCCCGGTCGAGCAGCGGCATGTCCTTGCGGCCTTGCACAAAGTTCTTGCCGTCGGCCCCGTGCCAGTCCCAGCGGCTGAAGTTGAGCGTGACCACGCGCGCCCCGGCTTCGACCAGCCGTCGAGCCAGACAAAAGTTGCGCACCATGCGCGGGGCGCCGTCGCGCTCGAACGCCGGGTCGTCCACGCCGTAGCGTTCCAGCACTTCGGGCCGCTCCTTTGAGAGGTCGAGCGCCTCTTTCAGTTTCGACGACGTGAGAATGCCGAGAGCCTGTTGGTTGAACGAGTCCATGCCGTCGGTGACGCCGCGCTGATCGATGCGGCGATCGAGGCCGTCGAACGCCTTCATCAAGTCGACACGATCGCCGAGGCGTTCCAGCGTCATGCCGCGGAGCGACATGCTGTCGGTCTGCGTGTTCTTGTCCTTGCCTCCGACCAGACGGAAAGGGGCGTGGGCCAGGCCGAGGAACCCGCCGTCGCCGGGGTCGCCCCAGCGCCGCTCGCCGGTCGGATACATCAGCGACAGGTGCGGCGGCACGGATTGATTGACCGGGCCTTCCACCTTCGACACCCAGGCGCCCAGCGCCGGCCAGAAGCCCATCTGCTGCGGCGTCTTCTTGCGGCCGGTCATGCACTGGAAGGCTTCGTGGTCGCCGCTGCAACCGACGACGGAGCGAATCGGCACGAACTTATCCATCATCGTGGCGAGGCGCGGGAAGTGTTCGCAGATTTCGATCCCGGGCACGTTGGTCTTGATCGGCTTAAACTCACCGCGAATGCCGTCCGGAGCGTCCGGTTTGAGATCCCACATATCCTGGTGCGGTGGTCCGCCAGGGAGATAGATGTTGATGATGGACTTGTGCGCGGACGACTTGCCGGACTGCGCCTCAGCGGCGAGCAGGTTGGGTAGCGTCAACGCGCTGCCCACGAGCGTGCCGCCGACCGTGAGGAAGTCGCGGCGCGACACGCCGTCACAAAAGCCGCCGTTACGGTGTGGTTTGCCGAAGATCGTCAGCATGTGCGTTCCCTTGCGAGTACGAGCTGGTTGGCGTGCGTTCGATTCGGGACGGACGGGAGGGTCTGGAAACGCCCCGGCAGGATCATTCCATCTATATCCGCATTTTCGCGGCAAAGCAAGGACTTCATTCCCGCGATCAATGTCGCGTTTGTTTAGCCGCAGGGCACCCGTCGATCCGTTCAGTCCGCGGTTGGGGCCAGGGAACGAGAAATAGCTGATAGCTGACAGCTATCAGCTATCAGCTATCAGCTATTGACCTTCAATAGGTCGTCGGCCTTAGGATGCAGACAACCTCAAGATCAAAAACCGCTGCTTCATGCCATCAGCTCCTTGATGACCTGCGCCGGTTCGACACCGGTCAGTTTCTGGTCCAATCCTTGATAGCGATAAGCCAACCGCTGGTGATCGAAGCCGAGCAGGTGCAGCACGGTGGCGTGGAAGTCGTGCACCGAAACGGGATCCTTGACAATGTTGTAAGAGAAGGCGTCGGTCTCGCCGTGAATCGCGCCGGCGTGCGAGCCGCCACCCGCCATCCACATGGTGTAGCAGCGCGGGTGATGATCCCGGCCGTAATTCTCTTTCGTCAGCCCGCCCTGCGAGTAAATCGTGCGGCCGAACTCGCCGCCCCAGATCACCAGCGTATCGTCCAGCATTCCGCGGCTTTTCAGATCCTGCACCAGGCCCCAACAGGCTTGGTCGATGTCTTTGCACTGGCTCGGCAGCACGCCGGGCAGATTCGAGTGGACATCCCAGCCCCGGTGATACACCTGCACGAAGCGCACGCCGCGTTCGGCAAGGCGGCGCGCCATCAGGCAGCTATTCGCGAAAGTTCCACCCTTGCGAGCCTCCTCGCCGTAAACATCGTAGACGCTCTCGGGTTCCTTCGAAAGATCGGTAAGGTCCGGCACGGAAGATTGCATCCGAAACGCCATTTCATATTGGGAAATGCGCACGCGCGTTTCGGCATCGCCTACCTTCTCATACTGGATCTGATTGAGTTCGCCGACGGCATCGAGCATGCGGCGGCGCACCTGAGCCGGAACGCCTTCCGGGTTGTTGATGTAAAGAACGGGATCGCCCCCGGCGCGCAATGCCACACCGGCGTATTGAGCGGACAGAAAACCGGCGCTCCACATCTTCGCCGAAATCGCCTGCACATTCGCCTTGGGATGCGTATGGGTGGC
>JBBQPD010000939.1:0-2996 GCA_038331535.1 Gemmatales bacterium
GTTGGCGCCAGCGCTCCCTGACGGTCGCGGCTCGTAAACAGCAGGGAGCGTTGGCGCCAGCGCTCCCTGACGGTCGCGGCTCGTAAACAGCAGGGAGCGCTGGCGTCAGCGCTCCCTGACGGTCGCGGCTCGTAAATAGCAGGGAGCGCTGGCGTCAGCGCTCCCGGACGGTCGCGGCTCGTAAATAGATCGCGTTTCTTTCGCTGCCTAAAATCTTCGACGCGCGCCCTTTTCTTTTAAGCGGGGACGCGGCCCAACAAGGTCGAGGCGGGAAATAATTCTTGCTATTCCGCGCGGCGCGCGATACTTTCACGAAACGATACGGTTCAACTAGGTGGGACGGTATGCCGTCCGCCCGCCGAAACCCTGCCTGATGTCCTGCCTCCATCCTTCCGCCGCCCGACGCTGAGGGAACCTCGACCTACCGGAGGATCGCGGAATGCTCGCTTCCCGCACCACCCGCCACGGCCTCATTCTGGCCCTCGGTGCCCTATTCTCCCTGCCGGCCGCCGTCCGTGCCGACGAGGTTCGGCTGCCCGACGGCGGCGTCGTCAAGAAGGTCGATTTCGAGCGACACATCATGGGCCTGCTCGGCAAGGCCGGCTGCAACAGCGGCTCCTGCCACGGCTCCTTCCAGGGCAAAGGCGGTCTGCGCCTGTCGCTCTTTGGTTACGATCCCGAAAAGGATTACTTCGCCCTGAGCCGCGAAGTGCAGGGCCGGCGCATCGACCGCACCAGCCCCGATAGCAGTCTCCTTCTGCTCAAGGCGACCGGCCAGATCAAACATGAGGGGTTGCAGCGGTTCGGCAAGGAATCCTGGACGTATCGCCTGTTCCGCGAGTGGATTCTGCAAGGCGCCGAGTGGAAGAAGGGCAGCGGCGAGATCGTCGGCCTCACCATCAACCCGCCTGAGTACGCCTTCAGCAAGCCCGGCCAGAGCGGCCAGCTGACCGTCGAAGCCGCGTTCGCCGACGGTTCCAAAGAGACGATCACTTCCCTCTGCGATTTCCGCGTCCTCGACGACTCCGTGGCCGACGTCAACGCCCTCGGTCAAATCCAGTCGAAGCAACCCGGCGACACCGCCATCGTCGTTTCCTACCGCGGCCAGGTCCGCCCCGTCCGCGTCATGGTGCCGACCGAGGTTTTGCCCGGCTTCAAGTATCCCGACGTGCCCGCCGTCAACTACATCGATAAGGAAGTGTTCGCCAAGCTGCGCCGCCTCAACATGGTGCCCTCGGACCTGTCCGGCGACGCCGAGTTCCTGCGCCGCGTCACCATCGACACCATCGGGACCCTACCGACGCCGAAGGAAGTGCGCGACTTCCTCGCCGACAAGAATCCCGACAAGCGGGCGAAGAAGATCGACGAGCTGCTCGTCCATCCGATGCACGCCGCCCTGTGGGCGACCAAGTTCAGCGACATCACCGGCAACAACACCGACGCCCTGGAGAACCCGCAGCAGCTGCGGCCGAAGCTGAGCCAGATGTGGCACGACTGGTTCCGCAAGCGCCTCGCCGACAACATGCCCTATGACGAGATCGTCCGCGGCGTCCTGACCGCGACCAGCCGCGATGGCAAATCTCCCGAAGACTGGCTGAAACAGAATCGCGACGTCTACGAGGCGTCGCTCAAGGGCTTCACCACGCCTTACGCCGAGAAAGACACCCTCGACCTGTTCTGGCGCCGCCAGGTGGCCATCACGCCCGACCAGTGGGGCCAGAAGACCGCCGCCGCGTTCCTCGGCGTCCGCCTCGAATGCGCCGAGTGCCACAAGCACCCCTTCGACCGCTGGACGCAGGTCGATTACCGCGCCTACGCCAACCTCTTCGCCTCCGTCGCGGTCGGCGTGCAGCCCGACGCGGCCAAGCTCGTCGCCGACGAGCTGGCCGAGCGCAACAAGAATGCGACCGCCAACAAGAACCAGCCCAACCTCGTCCGCGAGGTCTACGTCGGCCAGGCGACCGGCAAGGGCGCGGGCGTCGCCCTGACGCATCCCGAAACCAACGCCCGCTTGACGCCCAAGGCGCTCGGCGGACCGGAGATCAAGGCGGCGGGGAAAGCGGACCCGCGCGTCGAGCTGTTCCAGTGGATGCGGGCGCCGGAGAACCCGTTCTTCGCGCGCAGTTTCGTCAACCGCATCTGGGGCCATTACTTCGGCCGCGGCATCGTCGAACCGGTCGATGACTTCTCCCTCGCCAACCCGCCGGCGAACGAAAAACTGCTCGACGCCCTAGCGAAAGACTTCCTCGAACACAAGTACGACATTCGCCATTTGGAACGGACGATCCTGCTGACGCGCACCTACCAGCTGGCCTCGACGACGAACGCCACGAACAAGTTCGACAAGATCAACCACGCCCACGCTTACGTCCGGCCGATGATGGCCGAGGTCGTGGTGGACGTGTTGAACGGCTCGCTCGGCGTCACGGAGAACTTCGGCGCGGAGGCGCCTCCCGGCTGCCGGGCGATCGAGATCGGGGCGAGCCGGTTGCAGAATCAGACGGTCGGCTACGCCTTCCGCATCTTCGGCCGGCCGCCGCGCTCCACTGCCTGCGACTGCGAACGGACGATGGACCCCGGCCTGCCGCAGAAGCTCTTCCTCATGGCCGACCAGACGATCGTCCGCCGGTTGACCGAGGCTCAGCAAGCGCGCCTCAAGCCGCTGCTGAGCGGCAAAATGACGAACGACGAAGTGCTGGACGAATTGTTCCTGACGACCCTGACGCGAATGCCGACCGACCAGGATCGGCAGGCGTTCACGCGAGCGCTGGAGCGCCGCAAGGACCGCCAGGCCGCGTTCACCGACGTACTGTGGGCGCTGATTAACACGACCGAGTTTATCTCGAATCATTGACAAGTGAGTACTGAGTGTCTGTCCCGTAAGTAGATTCTACGAGCCGCGACCGTTAGGGAGCGTTGGCGATACGCTACGAAAAACTACGAGCCGCGACCGTTAGGGAGCGTTGGCGATACGCTACGAAAAACTACGAGCCGCG
>JBBQPD010000940.1:0-2993 GCA_038331535.1 Gemmatales bacterium
GCGCTTGGGGTAACCAGCGCGGCGAGGGGAATTGCAGACAGGTCCGGGTGAGCGAGCGGGATGGTCGCGCTTACCGACGGCACGGTGCGTGACTCCAGCTCCTCGACGACCAGGAGTGTACCGCACACACGTTTATCGCTGTGCATCAGGCGCGACCAGGTAAGGAGGGCAGTCCGCAGAAACGCGCGTGCCTGGAACATCGTCACCTCCGTTATCGGGATCGGGGCGCGCTCATAGCCGAGTCGCGCGAAAGATGGAAGACGAATCTGCCGCGCGCCTCGAAGCGGACTTGGCGATCCGCGCTGGATTCGGCAGAATTAACTCCTGACGCCTTCGTCATGGACTGTCGGACAAGCACAGGGAGAGTGGATTCATGCACATTCGCGATATCTTTGCGGCCGATCCGACCACGTTCAGCTTTGAATTCTTCCCGCCGAAGACCGACGATGCCTCCGAGGAGTTGTTCGGCACCATCGCGCGGCTGCAAGAACTGAAGCCGTCGTTCGTCTCCGTCACCTACGGGGCCGGCGGCTCGACGCGCGAGCGCACCCACGACCTCGTGGTGCGCATCAAGCGCGAGACGAAACTGACGGCTGTCTCGCACCTGACGTGCGTCTGTCACACGCTGCCCGAACTTGAATCGATTCTGGAACGCTATGCCGCGTCGGGAATCGAGAACGTCCTTGCCCTCGGCGGCGACCCGCCGCGCACCCTGGCCAACTACGACCGCGCCAAGGACGCCTTCCAGTTCGCCGACGGTTTGGTGGGCTTCGTCCGGTCGCGACAGCGCGCCCCGGACGCGCGCGGCTTCGGCATCGGCGTCGCCGGCTTTCCCGAGGGACACCCCGGCACGCCCAACCGTCTGAAGGAGATGGATTTTCTCAAGCGCAAAGTGGACGCCGGCGCCGACTACATTTGCACGCAGCTCTTTTTTGAGAACCGGGACTTCTACGATTTCCGCGACCGCTGCGACCTCGCCGGCATCAAGGTGCCGATCGTCGCCGGGATCATGCCCGTCACGTCGAAGGCGGGTATGGTGCGCATGGCGGAGCTGGCGCTGGGTGCCCGCGTCCCGGCGGCCCTGCTGCGGGCGATCGGCCGGTGCGCCGACGATCAGGCCGTGGCTCGCGTCGGCATCCACTGGGCGACAGAGCAGTGCCGCGACCTTCTGCACCACCAAGTACGCGGCATCCACTTCTACACGCTCAACCGCTCCGACGCGACGCGGCAGATTTACGACAACCTCGGCGTCAAGGACTCGGCGGGGTTGCGGGGGCTCGCGTAACGCGCTCGCTTGCCGCTTGCGGCTTAGCGGCGCCTAACCGCTAAGCCGCAAGCGGCAATTTGTCCTGGCATCACGACGACGATTTCGTTACGATAAACCTGTTCCATCCCTTCACAGCCCCGCGCCGCATTGATGGGCTGAAAACGGCGCAAACAAGCAATGAGTGACGGTAAGCTCCGCCAGGCGATCGCCCTTGAGGCCGCCCGGCTCATGTACGAGCGCGTCGAGACCGAGTACTTCACCGCGAAGCGCAAGGCCGCGAAGCGTCTCTGCCGTAAGGGCGTCAAGCCCGCAGACCTTCCTTCCAACGCCGAAATCCGCGATCAGATCCAGACCTTCGCCCGCATCCACGAGGGCGACCGGCGCACGCAAAACCTTCGCGACATGCGCCTCGACGCGCTGCGGCTCATGCGCCTCCTGCGCGCGTTCCGGCCGCGCCTCATCGGCAGCGTGATGACCGGCCACGTCCGCAAGGGTTCTGACATCGACGTTCACGTCTTCTGCGACAGTCCCGCTCTGCTCACCGACCTGCTCGAGCAGGAAGGAATGCAGTTCGACATGGAACGGAAGCAGGTCGTCAAGCACGGCGAGTCGCGCGTGTTCACGCACATCCACGTCTTCGACCGCTTCAACTTCGAGCTGACGGTCTACGATGAGGACAAGGCCCATTACGTCTTCAAGAGTTCCATCACCGGCAAGGCGATCGAGAGGGCGTCCATCGCCGAGCTGGAAGAGTTGATGGCGCGCGAATACCCCGACCTCGACCTCGACGGTGAGATGGAGTCAGCTGCGGCCGACGTCGATCCGTACCCGCTCTTCCGCCTGCTGCTGCTGCCGTTGGAAAACGTGAAGGGCAGCGCGACGTACCACCCCGAGGGCGACGTGCTGTATCATTCGCTCCAGGTGTTCGAGCGGGCGAAAGATTGCCGTGCCTACGACGAGGAGTTCCTGCTCGCCGCCCTGCTGCACGACGTGGGCAAGGGGCTGGACCCGTCGGACCATGTGTACGCAGCGCTGGACGCGCTCGACGGCCTCATCACCGAGCGGACGCGCTGGCTGATCGAACACCACATGAACGCCCACGATTACCGGCGCGGCACTCTGGGCGGCAAGCTGCGCCGCGAGCTGGAGGCATCGCCCGACTTTGAAGACCTGCTCCTGTTGCGGGAGTGCGACGATGCGGGCCGTGTGCCCGGCGCTATCGTTGGCACCGTCGATGAGGCATTGGCTTTCCTGCGTGAGCTGGAACGGGAGAACGCGGATGAGTGAACACCTGGCGGGCTTTCCGGTCGTGGTCGAACAGGCGGTGGTGTGGGGGGAGATGGACTCCTACGAACACGTCAACAACGTCGTCTACTTCCGCTATTTTGAGAACGCCCGCCTGGAGTATTTCCGCCGGTTGGACTGGTTCGCGTTCGAGGAACAGAGCGGCGTCGGGCCGATCCTGCACTCGACGCGCGCCCGTTTCCGCCGGCCGCTGACGTATCCCGATACGATCCTCATCGGCGCCCGCATCGCCTCGATCGGCGACGACCGCTTCACGATGGAGCACCGTATTGTCAGCAAAACGAGTAGTGAAGTGGTTACGGAAGGAGAGGGAATCGTCGTGACGTTTCACTACGAACGCGGCGAGAAGGTGGCGATTCCCGCGGAGTTGTTGCGGCGGATTCACGAGTTGGAAGGCAAGGAATAACTCCTACGAGCCGCG
>JBBQPD010000941.1:0-2987 GCA_038331535.1 Gemmatales bacterium
CCCTCGCTTCCGGAAAGCCCGCCACCCGCCGACAACGGCGAAAGTCCGCAAGTACCGGCGAAGGGAGCCGCCCTCGCGCTCGGCCTGCTGCTCGGCATCAACCTGTTCAATTACATCGACCGGTATATTCTCTCGGCCAACCTGAAAAACATCGAAAAGGGGCTGCTGCCCGCCGGCGGCGCCGACAACAAGGAACGCCTCGGTTGGCTGGCGCTGGCGTTCATGGTCACCTACCTGATCTTCGCCCCCCTGTTCGGCTGGCTGGCCGACCGGATGTCGCGCTGGCACATCGTCGGCATCGGCGTGATCCTGTGGAGTCTCGCCAGCGGGGCGTCGGGTCTGGCGGAATCATTCTGGATTCTCTTGATAACCCGCTGCTGCGTCGGCATCGGCGAGGCGGCGTATGGTCCCGTCGCCCCGGCCCTTCTGGCTGACCTGTACCCCGTCAAGCAGCGCGGCCAGGTCATGGCCTGGTTCTATGTGGCCATCCCGATCGGCAGCGCCCTGGGCTTTTGGTTCGGCGGACTTGTCGGCTGGCCCGACTCATTCTTCTGGGTGGTGCCGCCGGGCCTCATCCTCGGCGTTCTGTGCTTTCTGATGCCTGATCCAGCGGGCAAACGGCATGATCCGAAAGCCCCGACGCCTGTCCGCCACGTCCGGCTCAAGGACTACCTGCGGCTCTTGAAGAACAAGTCCTTCGTCCTCAACACGCTGGGGATGATCGGCATGACGTTCTCGATGGGCGGCTTAGCTTACTGGATGCCGTACTACGTCAGCACCTACCGACAAGCCGGCGATTTGAAAGAAGTGACCTCCCGCTTCGGCGTGCTCATGTTCATCTCGGGCCTGCTGGGGACGATCCTCGGCGGGCTGGCCGGCGACTGGCTGCGGCCGCGCTTCTCCGGGTCGTACTTCCTCGTCTCCGGCCTGGCGATCTTCGTCGCCTTTCCGATGTTCCTGGCGATGGTGCTGCTTCCGTTTCCATTCGCCTGGGTGCCGATGACATTGGCGAGCTTCTGCCTGTTCATGAGCACCGGCCCGACCAGTACGATCCTCGCGAACGTGACGCACCCGGCGCTGCGGGCGCCGGCATACGCCGTCAACATTTTCTTCATCCACGCCCTGGGCGATGCGATTTCGCCGACGGTCATCGGCGCCATCGCCGATCGGACGAATCTGAACGTCGGCTTCCTGGCCATGTCGGGCATGCTCCTGCTGGCGGCCGTGTGCTGGACGGCAGGCGCGCGCTACCTGGCGGCAGACACCGCGAATGCGCATCATCAACTCGACGACTGACAGCGCCGGCCAAGCGCCGCGGTACAATGCATTCATGGTCAGAAATCGTAAAGCGCCCGCCGAACCGTCGGTCACCTTCCTCGCCGCCGCCCGGACCGTCACCGGCTCGATGCACCGGGTCGATGCCTGCGGACAGACGCTGCTGCTCGACTGCGGGCTGTTCCAGGGACATCGGGCCGAGAGTTTTCGCCGCAATCGCGAGTTCCCCTTTCGGCCGAGAGAAATCAACGCGGTGCTGCTCAGCCACGCGCACGTCGATCACTGCGGCAACCTGCCCAATCTCGTCCGCCAGGGTTTTTCCGGTCCGATCTATTGCACTCCCGCCACCCGCGCGCTGGCGGCGGTCATGCTCGGCGACGCCGCCAAGATTCAGGAGGAGGACGCCGCCTATCTCAACCGCCGAAGAGAGCGCGGCGAGCCGAAGGTCGAACCGCTGTACGACGGCCGGGACGTGTACCGCACCTTGCTACGCTTGCGCTCGGTGCCATACGACAAGCCGGTCGCTGTCGGCAGGGGTTTGGAAGCGACGTTCGTCGATGCGGGGCACCTGCTCGGCTCGGCGATGATCCACCTGCGCATGGACGGACCGGCGGGAGAGCGGCGCTTGACCTTCACGGGAGATTTGGGCCGGCCCGGCCTGCCGATCTTGCGCGACCCCGCACCGGTACCGCCCGCCGACCTGCTTATCAGCGAAAGCACCTACGGCGGCCACACGCACGAGTCCATCGAGGAGACCGCCGAGCAGCTCGGCGCGGTTGTGAGGCAGACTTTCGAGCGCGGCGGCAAACTGATCATCCCCGCGTTCAGCGTCGGCCGCACGCAGACGATCGTCTACTTCCTGCATCAACTCCAGAGCGCGGGTCGGTTGCCGGACCTGCCCATCTACGTGGACAGCCCGATGGCGGTGCGAGCCACCGAAGTGTTCAAGGCCCATCCCGAATGTTTCGACGAGCCGACGCTGCAACTGCTGCGTGAAGAGCCGGACCTCTTCGGCGAACAGCGCATCCGCTACATCGACAAGGTTCATGAGAGCATCGCCCTGAACAGCAAGCCGGAGCCGTGCGTCATCATCTCGGCCAGCGGCATGTGCGAGGGCGGGCGCGTCCTGCATCATATCAAGCACAACATCGAGGACGCGCGGAGTACGATCCTCCTCGCCGGCTTTCAGGCTCCGGATACGCTGGGGCGCCGGTTGGCGGAGCGTCGGTCCGAAGTGCGCATCCTGGGAAGAGCGTTCGCGCTGCGCGCCGAGGTGGTGGCGCTCTATGGTTTGTCCAGCCACGCCGATCACCCCGGCCTGTTACGAAGTCTGGGTCCGCTGGCGGAGACTACGCGCAAGGTTCGGCTGGTCCACGGCGAGCCGGAGCGGGCGGAAGCGCTGGCGACAGGCTTGCGGGCCGCCGGCTTTATCGACGTGGCAGTACCGGACCGCAGTGCGAGCGTCTCCTTTTAGCGGTGGCACAGGCGTCCCGCCTGTGTCACTTCAATCCAGCCTTCTCGCTACTGCGACCATTTCGCCGGGGTGCGATCCCACCGATGCCCACGCAATTGCTCCAGCAATTCCGGGGGCAACGAGCCGGCATCGCTGGCGGCGATGTTGGCGCGGACGTTCGCCGGCTTACGCATGCCAGGAATCACCGTATCGACATCCGAGTGCGAGAGCACGAACCGCAGCGCCATTTCGGGGAGCG
>JBBQPD010000942.1:0-2983 GCA_038331535.1 Gemmatales bacterium
TCCCTGACGGTCGCGGCTCGTGAGAGCCGTAATCCCGTTGTCAAGCTCGGAGGACCGCACAATACCACACTGCGTCCGGACATTCGCCCGTAACAAATTCAAAATCGTCCCATCGATACGGAACGCGCGTCGGGGCCACCATCGCGCTCAAGCGTCCCAGCAGTCGCCAGCGTATCGCCTGCCAGAGATAGCGGAGCGCAGGCACTCCGTAAGCCCAGTTGACGAGACGAAACGCGCGCATCTTCGATCGTAACGACTTCCGGACCGCCCAGCGCGTGCCGTCTTGGAGTTGTCGAATCTTGCCGCGCACGTCCTCTTCCCAGGCTTTGAGCTTGCCGACGTCTTTGAAGCGCTGGCCATAAATCTCGACCGATCCAAAATGGCGCCGCATCATGCCGGCGAATTCGTCGTGGTCCAGCTCCTTGATGTGTTCCTTGTTGATCGGCGAAGGCTCGTGCCCAAGCGAAAAGACCATGCGATTCGGGGTGGAGACGAAGGCGACGCCGCCGGGGGCGAGGTGGCGGCGGAGGTTGGCGAGAAAGCCCTCCATGTCGGGCACGTGCTCGAGAACTTCGCAGGAGATAATGCGGTCCCAGCAGCCAACGCGCAGGTCGAGTGCCGGGTCACAGGCGTCGGCGATGGCGAAAGGGAGACCAGGAAACGAACGCTGCGCCAGCGCCACGGCGGCTTCCGACATGTCGAATCCGAGGATGTCGCGTGCGCCGGCGGAGTCGCGCAGCCACTGGCAGTTGAAACCGGAGCCGCAGCCCCAGTCGAGCACACGGCAGCCGTCGGCGCCGACTACCTTTTGGAAAAAGTGCAGGCGGGCGAACTGCTGCTGTACCATCACATCGGGGTCATGTTCGACTGGGGTTCCGATGGAACGGACGGCGCGAAACGAAAAGACGGAATCGAGGTCCGCGACGCTTGAAGACACGCTTCACCATCCTTGGAGCGGTGGCCTTCCTGGCTGTTCGGAGCGAATTATTGTCGAGAGCAGGGTGCAGAGTCAAGGCCGGAAAAATAGGCGAAAGGGGTCGGAGAGCGCTTCCGTTCCCAGAGGATTCACCACAAAGACACCCAGAACACAAAGGAAAGACAGGAGAAAAAAGCAGAGGATGATCGCGTTTTCTTGCACCTTCTTTTGTCTTCCTTTGTGATCTTTGTGCCTTTGTAGTGAATGATCCTAACTACGCGAAGGCCGGCGCGAGGATGCGTGCCAGTTCGCGCAGGTCGAGATTGCCACCCGACAGCACCGCGACGACGGTCTTTCCTGCCAGCTGCGCCCGCATCTGGAACGCCGCCGCTGTCGTCGCGGCGCCGGCTCCCTCGGCGAGATTGTGGGTGACGCGCAAGAGAAGGCGAATGGCCTCGCGCAGCGCGTCGTCGCCGACGAGGATCATGTCGTGTACAAAACGCCGCATCAGCGCCAACGTCAGCTCGGCGGAGCGGCGCGTCGCCATTCCTTCGGCGAAGGTGCGCGGCGTATCGGTCTCGACGGGTTGGCCCGCGCGCCACGACTGTGTCACCGCGGATGCCAGTTCCGACTGCACGCCAATGACGCGCGTCTTTACGCAGCGCGCCGACGCGACGAGTCCGGTGCCGCAAATACCGCTGCCGAGGCCGACGGGAACAAGGATCACGTCCGGTTCGGGTAGGGTCTCGAAGATCTCCAACGCGAAGGTGCCGACGCCGGCGATCAAATCCGGCTCGTTCGCCGAGTGAACGTAGCGCAAACCTTCGCGCTCCCGGATCGCCTCGCAATGGTCGCGGGCCTCATCGAAGTCCCGGCCGTGTTCGATCAACTCCGCGCCCAGCGCGCGCATGGCCGCAACCTTATCGGGGTTGGCGTTGTTTGGCACGACCAGGACACAACGAGCGCCGAACAGCCGGGCCGCGTAGGCGAGAGACTGGCCATGATTGCCGGTCGTGCAGCCGAGAATGCCGCGTCGTCGTTGTTCCTCGGACAGCCGGCTCACGAGATAGACGCCGCCGCGCACCTTGAAGGCGGTCACCGGCGTGTGATTCTCATGCTTGAGGAAAAAGCGACAACCGAGAAGGGCAGACAGGGCAGGGTATTCGTAGACCGGTGTCGGCAGGATGAAACGGCGGACCACAGGAGCTGCGGCAAGCACGTCAGCATAGGTCGGTTCCTCCATCACGGCACTCCGTAGGGTAGGGATTAACCAGATCATACAGAACAACGACCTGAAAGGATGGTTCGCGCCTCATGCAGCCCACTTGGTGTTTCGCCGATCTGGCCGATGCGTGTCGCCGTTCGCCGCCGCGCGTCGTGCTGGTCCTCGGTTCCGGAATGGGCGAGGTCGCCAGGCACCTACGGCAATCCATCCGCATTCCATTTTCGGAGGTTCCGGGCCTGCCGAAAACATCGGTTCAAGGCCACAGCGGGTGCGTTACCCTAGGCGATTGGTCCGGCCGGCGCGTGCTTCTTTTCGAGGGTCGGCTACACCACTATGAGGGCCACGACTGGGATTTGGTGACGCGCCCCATCTTTGTCGCAGCGGAGCTTGGGGCGAAAGTGGCCGTGCTCACCAACGCGGCGGGAGGCCTCGCGGACGGCCTCGATCCTGGCGGCCTGATGACGATTCGCGATCACATCGAATGGACGTATCCCGCTAGCTGGAGAGGTCCGGGACCGGGGGCATTGGGCGGGTCGCGGCCATCTCCCTATTCGCCGCGCCTGCTCGATTGTCTCGCCCGCGCCGCCGCGACGGTGGGCTTCAAACTTCCGCACGGTGTCTACGCTCAATTGACAGGGCCTTGCTTTGAGACGCCGGCGGAGATCCGGGCGCTGAAGGTGTGGGGGGCCGATGCCGTCGGTATGTCGACCGCGCGCGAGATTCAGGCCGGCGTCGAAGCCGGCCTGGAGTGCGCCGCGCTGTCGCTCATTACAAACAAGGCGGCAGGACTATCGGCTGGTCCGTTGAGCCACGACGAAGTGTTGGCTACCGGCGCGCGGGGT
>JBBQPD010000943.1:0-2974 GCA_038331535.1 Gemmatales bacterium
GCGGAAGAAGAAATCGGCAAGCCCGTGTCGCTGGGAGAATGATTGAGCCGTTCCTAGCGGTCGTGCCGAGTGGCATCTGTTTTGCATATCTTTTCGTTCGACAGGGCGAGTCGGTCCGACTGCGTCGGACGGACCCTACAAACTAACCCTCACTCTCTCAGGAGGATTTCAAGATGGCAGACTTCAAGGGCAGTTCAGGATTCGGCGCTACGTCTACCGCTCACAAGGGCGGTTCGTCCGCGCCGCAAGGACAGCAAGGCGCCGCCTCGATCGGTGACAAAGTGCGCGACACCGCTGTCGACGCCTGGCACAAGACCGAGGATTTGGCTTCCAGCGCCGCCGGCAAGGTGAAAGATGCGGCCCAGGGCGTGGCCTGCGCGGCCGAACACGCTTACGATGCCACCACCGAGAAGGCTGGCGAACTTGCCGACTCCCTCACCAGTCTGATCCGACGGAACCCGCTGCCCGCCGTTCTGGTGGGTCTGGGCCTCGGCTGCATGGTGGGCATGCTGATGAGCCGGCGCAGCTAACCTGTCGAGATCCGCCTCAACACGACAGTCTTTCACGAGCCGCGACCGTCAGGGAGCGCTGGCAACAACGCTCCCTGACGGTCGCGGCTCGTAAAAGCCTGTCGTATCGGGCGAAAGCGCGCCGTCAATTTTTTCCCTTTTTTTACTGGACGGCGCGGCATCTCTTCTGGTAGGCTACTCCTCATTCACCTTGTCCCCCCGGACAAATCCGCTGGGACAAACACCTGAGATCATCAACAAGGAATGGAGTCCTTATGCACACATCCGTTCAACCGTAACTAGAAATCCACTACTCTATCCCGGCCGGGACAACGGTTCCGACCATCTTTCACGGTGATCGTCTCAACCAGGTTCCACGTCGTATTGACCAAGGAGGGTCATCCCATGTTCTACCAGACCGAAGACAAGCTCCAGGGTTGGCGGGCGCTGGCCGTCTATGCCGACGGCGGCGAATGCCTGCTGTGCGTGGGCCGCTCGACCTCTCAGGTGCGGGCCGCTTACACGGCGCCGTTCGCCGAGCTGCTCGACGAGGACGAGCGCGGCCGCGTCGGCCGTATCGTCTTGCAGTGCTGGCAAGGGGCGGCGGACCGCGGCCACTGGCTCACCAAGTCCGACCTGCCCATTCCTTCTCCCAAGACCGTCGCCGCGAGCGGAGCCGGCATCGGCCTGGACGCGCGACTGCTCGCCGCCCTGCGGACGGCGGCGGCCTGAGCCTCCGCGCCAATGGACAGAAATTCACAAGCTCCGGGTCAAACGGTTCCCGGCAGCGATCGACCTCTTGAGTCACCTTCGCCCGCACCCGGAAAGGATCCTGAGCCATGCTCGTCCTGTCCCGCAAATTGAACGAAAAAGTACTGTTCCCCGGCATCGACGCCGCCATCGAGATCGTCTCGATCAAGGGCGGCGTGGTCCGTCTCGGCATCGAGGCGCCCCGCGACGTGACTGTGCTGCGCGCCGAGTTACAAGACAAGGCCGGCTCGTCGGCCGCTGCTTCGCACCAGGTCCACCAGGCCGACAGCGCCGCGACGCGCGAGCTGGTCCACTTGCTGCGCAACAAGCTCCATAGCGCCACGCTCGGCCTCGCCCTGTTGCGGCGGCAGCGCGAGCTGGGAATGATTCAGGAATCGGACGACATCTTCGACCGCATCGAGCACGACGTTCGTGCCTTGCGGCAGCACGTCGAAGGTCTGGACAGTAAGCCGACTTCCCGACCGCCCGCCCGACCGTCCGCTGGCTCGTCACGGCGCCGCAAGGCGCTGCTGGTCGAGGACGATAGCAACGAGCGCGAGCTGTTGGCCGGCTTCCTGCGGCTGGCGGGCCTGGAGGTGGACACGGCCGGCGACGGACTGGAGGCGCTGGAATGCCTGCACGCGCACGGCTGTCCCGACGTGGTGCTGCTGGACATGGGTTTGCCGCACTGCGACGGCCCGACCACGGTGCGCGAAATTCGCCGCGATCCCGCCTGCGCCGGCCTGAAGGTCTTCGGCGTCAGCGGCCACGCCCTGGATCGGTTCAGCTTCGAGCCAGGAGCGGCCGGCGTCAACGGCTGGTTCCGCAAACCGGTCAATCCCGAAGAATTGCTCCGCCACCTCGACCGCGAGCTGGCCAGCACGGTCTGAGCTTCGGACCTGTGCGACTAATGTCACAAGGCGGACCCGCCGCCGGAGCGGCGGGTGCGTCGGGCAGGATGCCCGGCGAGCCGATTTTCGAATGATCCGTCCGATTACAAGGAGGTAATTGGGATGAAGCTGCATTACTTCGTGGTCGATGCGCACGGTCAACTGTGTCGCGTTTCCGGGGCGGCCGTGCGGGGCTTGTGGGAAGGACGGCTGCGTGCCTCCGCCCTGGGAGGCCCGGCCGAGAACGAGCTACGGCTCGTCAGCGTCGCCTGCGACGCCGACCTGTTTCCGCAAAAGGTCTACCTGCTGCGGCTGCCCTTGACGAACGGCCTGTTCACCGAGGAAAGTTACCTGACGCTACGGCTGTTCACCCAACCCGACTGCGTCACGCCGGGCGAGCTGGTCGAGCATCACACGCAGGGCTGGCCGCGCGATTTCTTCCGGCAGTTGGCGGTGGCCCTGGACGTGTCGGTGAAGAACCTCGACGTGCCGCTGGGCGTCGGGGGACCGCTGTTCCTGGCCGCCGCGTTGCGCGTGACGCCGCGACAAGCGCTGCGCCACCTTCGATGAAGTTGGAGAGGTTCGCTTCCGGTCAACCCTCAACACGGATGTCACCATGATTATGCTCAACCCGCAGCCGCTGCAGTTCGCTCCCGACGGCGCCGCCTACGACCGGGACGTGGCGGAGGTGTCGCTGCTGCTGACTGCCGAGCAGGCGGAGGCGCTGCAAGATGCCGCACTCCGCTGTGGCCTGACCGTCGGCCAGGTGTTGCGCCGCCTCGTTCGCGATTTCGTGGCCGAATCCGCCGAGCGGACGGCCCGGTG
>JBBQPD010000944.1:0-2972 GCA_038331535.1 Gemmatales bacterium
CGTGCCGCGGTTCTCAGCGACGACGACCGCTTGGCGACCCACATCGACAACCGCCCCGGCAGCGCCTTCCGCCGCCACACGCCGCGGAAGATTGGGAAAGCTGGGTAGGGATCAGGAATCGCAAAGGGGGTCTTGCACTCCCACTTTTGCCAATAATAGTGACCAGGAAGTCTATCAAGAATGGAGTTGTCTACGCCTGACCGGTCGCAATCAGCGTTTTAGGCCGAAGACTGGCAGACCGATTACGCCCAACCCATTTCCCGATTACACAAATTGTGACGCCCCTCTCTTGCTTCGCCGCGACCGACCTGCTTGAATGATCTCTGTCGCTCCTCCGTAACAAGGGTTCGTCTGCGCGCCTTCTTCTCCATCCTCGTGTTCGTCCCGCCGCCGTTACTCTCCGCGGTGTCAGAAAGTGTTGGGTCAGTCGTCGTATTTCGACGAGGTGTCGTTACGACCCGCGAGAGTCTCCCTTATCGTTCCAGGAGCCGAAAGTCATGCGAGCAGCCTTCCGCACCACCGCCGTTCTGGGTGGCTTGCTGGGTCTGGCCTGCGCCGGCCCGGCCCGCGCTGACGAAATCCCCGCCGAATACCGGGATACCGTCACCAAAGGTCTGAAGTGGATGGCCGACCAGCAGGCGAAAGACGGCCACTGGGAGGCGTTCGGCGGCCAGTATCCGATCACTATGACCGCCATGGGCGGCATGAGCCTGCTCATGGAAGGCAGCACCCTCCGCGAGGGCAAGTACAAGGACAACCTGCGCCGCGCCACCAACTGGCTCATGGACAAGGCCCAGCCGAACGGCATGCTCGGCAACCCGGCCATCCCCGGCGAGGCCGGCCGTTACATGTACGGCCACGGCTTCGCCCTGATGTTCCTCTCCTGCGTCTACGGCGAGGAAGACGACACCGACCGCCGCAAGAAGCTGGAAGAAATCCTCGTCCGCGCCGCCAAGTTCTCGCGCGACGCCCAAACCAACCGCGGCGGCTGGGGCTACCTGTCGGCGAAGGAAGGCAACAACTTCGACGAAGGCTCCGTCACCATCACGCAGATGCAAGGTCTCCGCGCCGCTCGTAATGCCGGCATCGCGGTGCCGCCGGAAGCGATCAAGGACGCGCTGGGCTATCTCAAGGCCTCGACTAACGCCCAGGGCGGCGTCGTCTACAGCCTCGGCGGCGGCGGCGGCGGCGACGGCCGGCCCGCTCTGACCGCGGCAGCGATCGCCTGCGGCTTCAGCGCCGGCGACTACAACTCGCCGCTCGTCAAGCAGTGGTTCAAGTTCTGCAAGACCGCCGTACCGCAACTCGGGGGCGGCCGCTTCGGCCACGACGAGTACACGCACTACTACTACGGCCAGGCTATGTACATCCTCGGCGACGAGGGTTGGGCCAAGCTCTTCCCCGATTCGAAGGCCGACGACCGCCTTACCTGGTCGAAGTATCGCAAGGAGACGTTCGAGAACCTCAAGCGTAGTCAGGGCGCCGACGGCTCCTGGACCGGCGGCCATGTCGGTCCGGTGTTCATCACCGCCGTGCATCTGAGCATCCTGCAATTGGATAACGCCGTCGTTCCGCTTTATATGCGCTGATTTCCCCGTATCGCCGCTTGCGGCTTGGCGGGCGTTCCCCGCTAAGCCGCAAGCGGCAAACATCTCACCCCCACCAACTGACGAGACCCGCATGAGCGACCATAAAATTACCCAAAACCTGGGTATGGAAACGGGCAACGAGCCGGCCGTCCTCCGCCAGGAGGACATGGACGCCGTCAAGAAGCTCAAGGACGCCTTCAACGACATCAAGAACCAGCTGGCCCGGGTCATCGTCGGCCAGGATCAGGTCATCGAGGAGCTGCTCATCGCCCTGTTCAGTCGGGGCCATTGCATCCTCGAAGGCGTGCCTGGTCTCGCCAAGACTTTGATGATTAGCACCCTGTCGAAGTCGCTGTCGCTGGCGTTCAGTCGTATCCAGTTCACGCCCGACTTGATGCCGTCCGACATCACCGGCACCGAGGTCATCGAGGAGAACCGCTCGACCGGCGCCCGTGAGTTCAAGTTCATCCAGGGGCCGCTGTTCGCCAACATCGTCCTCGCCGACGAAATCAACCGCACGCCGCCCAAGACGCAGGCCGCCCTCCTCGAAGCCATGCAGGAGCGTCAGGTCACCGTCGGCCGCGTTCGGCACCGCCTCGACGATCCGTTCTTCGTGCTCGCCACGCAGAACCCGATCGAACAGGAAGGCACCTATCCCCTTCCCGAAGCGCAGCAGGACCGCTTCATGTTCAAGGTCTACGTGCGCTATCCGAAGTTCGACGAGGAATTCGAGATCGCCCGCCGCACGACGGCGCTGGCGATGGAAGAGGTCAAGCCGGTCCTCAGCGGCGACCAGATTCTGGAGTTGCAGAAGCTGGTCCGCAAGGTGCCGGTGAGCGATCACGTCATTCGTTTCACGCTGGCCCTGGTGCGGCAGACGCGCCTCGGCGAGGCGGGCGTGCCGAAGTTCGTCCGCGACTGGCTGTCCTGGGGCGCCGGCCCGCGTGCCGTGCAATACCTCATCCTCGGCGGCAAGGCGCGCGCACTCTTGCACGGCCGCGTCCACGTCCAAACCGACGACATCCAGGCGCTGGCCTATCCCGTGCTGCGGCACCGCATCCTGACCAACTTCACCGCCGCGTCGGAAGGCATTTCGCCCGATGTGGTCATCAAGAAGCTGATCGAGGAGACGCCGAGCAAGGAGAGCGACCTGACGCGCGACGAGCGCTTCCGCAAGATCTTCGCGTCGTGATTCGGTTTGCCGCTTGCGGCTTAGCGGCGTCTCCCGCTAAGCCGCAAGCGGCGCAGAGGCATCGAGAGACACCACGTGGCAGCACTCCCCAAAGCCGACGATCCGCGGCGATTCCTGCATCCTGCGACCATTGCCAAGATCACCCGCCTCGAACTGCGTGCCCGCAAGGTGGTCGAGGGCTTTATCTCCGG
>JBBQPD010000945.1:0-2971 GCA_038331535.1 Gemmatales bacterium
AGAAGTGATCGCCCCACGCCACCGACTCATCGACGCCCAGCCCCTTGTGATAGTGATAGACGCCGTGCATCAGAATGCCCTCCCATTCCGGCCGACGGCGCGGCAGGAACTCGTCGGTGCAGAGCGTTTGCAGCGCCGTGAGCGCGGCCGACTGATAACGTCCGCGCTCGTCGGCATCGGTGACGGCCTCGCTCAAATCCCACAAGCCGCTCGCGGCGATGGCGCCGGCGGAACTGTCCCAGAGGTGTGGCACCTCGTCGGGCAGATCGTAATCCCAGATGGGAACCAGGCCCGGCGGCGTGCGCCGCAGGTAGAAGTCGGCACAGCGGCGGGCCACGTCGAGAAACTCCGCCACGCCGCTGAGGCGATGTGCCGCGGTGAAGCCGTACAGCGCCCAGGCCAGGCCGCGCGACCACGTCGAGTCATCGCGAAAACCCTGGTGCGTCGTCTGCCGCAAGAATTGCCCTTTCTCCAGATCGAAGATGCCCTCGTGGGCCGTACCGCCGTCAGGCCGGACGAGATAACGCGCCGTGGTCAGGCAATGTTCGAGGGCGACCTGCCGAAGCGCGTCGTCGCCGGTGGCGTTGGCCGCCCAGAAGATGAGGCCGACGTTCATCATCACGTCGATGAACAGCGATTGCGGCCCGATGAAAGACGCCAGATAGCCGCCCTGTTGCCGCCGTAATGCCAGTGTTCGCCCCGCCTCGATCAGCACGTCGCGCAGTTTGGGGTCGCCTGTGAGGCGATACCAGCGCAGATACGTCGAGAGAAACAGGAAGCCGAGATCGTGGACGGTGCGGTCGTGGCGGCGCGGCTCCAGGGCGCGGCTGAAACGCTCGGCGGCCTGTCGCCAGTTCGCGGCGCCCGTGTGCTTGTGCAACAGCCAGTAGATGCCGGGATAGAAGCCTTCGCACCAGTGCGTCCAGCGTTCGCCTTCTCGGTTCCAGCGGCCGCCGACCGTATACATGGGCGTGTAGTCGGGATACGTGGTCAGGACGCGCTCGGCCTGCGCCGCGGCGAAGTCGAGCGCGGCGCGCAAGGTCGGGAGCAGCGAAGCGCGCGTGGGGATCATGGCACCGCGGCCTTTCGTGTTTCGACGTCTTGCGCGGCCAGCCGATCCGCGACGACCGTATCCGCCAGCAATTGCCCCACATGGTACAGGGCCAGCGGCAGCACCGCCAGCGGGTAGGCGGCGACGTAATAGGTCTGGTACAGGTACAACGCCACGGGCAACGTCTTCTGACTACCCGCGAAGGCGACGGCGCGACAATCGCCCCGCTCGAACCCCAGCGCCCGGCCGCCGAACAACCCCAGCGCCAGCGCCGCCAGATGCACGCTGAGACAGACGATCGCCGCCAACGCGACGACCCCAGGCGACAAGCTCGACAGGAAGTGCGACAACTCGACCGCGGCCTTGAGCAGGACGACGAGGACGAGCAAGCGGGCGACGACACCGACAGCGGACTTGTGGCGCGTGGCTGTCCGGGCAATCACCGGAACCGCACGGCTACACTGGGCCAGTCCGACCGGCAACACCAGCACCAACGCGAGATCGAGCATCATCTTCTTGGCGGAGAGCAAGTTACCCCCACCGTCGAGGAGCGACAGCCAGGCGGGCGTCATCAGAGGGCCGACGAGAGTCGTCAGTAGCACGATCAGGAGGGCCATTGCCTCGTTGCCGCCGCCCAGGCGCGTCCACAGCACCGCCGATGCCAGCGTACACGGGACGGCGGCCATCAGCAGCAGCCCGGCGCGGAGGTCGGGAGAAAGCAGGAAGCCGCTGAGCCACGCCAACGCCGGCAGGAAGCCGTAACTGACGACCAGCGCCCACAGTACGGGGGCGGGACGAGCAATGGCACGCAACAGGCTGCGCGATTCGAGGCACCAGGCCGTCAAGAAGAGCGCCGCCGCGACGACGTGTTTCACCGGCAGCCAGGCCAGCGCCGGCCGGACCGCGTCGGGCCAGATCAGCGCCAGCGCCAGCCCAAGTGTCACGCACAACAGGAACCAGCGGCGGGCAATGACCAAGGCCCTACTCCGGCTCGTCATGGTTCATGGCCGCAATCGGCTCTTGCGGTATCGGCGTGGTGCCGTCGTCGCCGGGCAACAGGGTCACCCAGATGTCGCCGAACACATCCGCCTGCTCGGCGGCGACGCGAACGCTGCGGGTCAGCTCCAGGATCGCCAGGAATAGCCCGACGAGACGGCTGCGGCTGTAGGGCGGTGTGAACAGGCCGGACAGGGGCACACGTCCCTCCGCGCGGAGTCGGCGCAGGACATTGTCCATGTGGACCTGCAACGGCGTGAAATCGACGGTGACCTGTTGGGGCTGGTTGGCGAGTGTCTCGCGCATCAGGCGGCCAAACGCGCTGACGAGATCCCACAGTTCGACCGGTTGCAACGTGGTGGTCTGGGAGGCGGCCGGCCCAGGCAGCGGTGTCCGCGGCAGACGCCGCGCCTGCTCCTCGGCACGCGCATCGAGGACGCCGGTGGCCTCCTTGAACTGCTTATACTGCATCAGCTGTCGAACCAGTTCAAGACGCGGGTCGTCGTCCGCGTCGGCCGACTCCTCCGGCCGAGGAAGCAGCAGCCGGCTCTTGATCTCCATGAGCGTGGCGGCCATCACGAGGAAGTCGCCGGCGCGCTCCACGTCGATCAGCGCGAGCACGTCGAGGTATTCCTGGAACTGGCGGGCCACTCGGGCGATGGGAATGTCGCGAATGTCCACTTCGTCGCGCTTGACGAGGTAGAGGAGAAGGTCGAGAGGGCCGCGAAAGACGTCGAGATTGACGAGGTAATCCATTCGACGCGGCGGGTTGGAGTGGAGGACGGCGAGCGCCATTACAATCATCACGAGCCGCGACCGTCAGGGAGCGCTGCCCGCGCACCCTGACGGTCGCGGCGCGGGATGATTGTAATTGCGCTCGCCGGCCACCACTCCAACCCGCCGCGGCGAATGGATTACCGCGTC
>JBBQPD010000946.1:0-2966 GCA_038331535.1 Gemmatales bacterium
GTTAAAAAAAAAACCCCCGGGGGGGGGGGGGCCCCCCCCCGGGCTGCCCGCCGGGGGGGGCCCCCCCCCCCCGCTCGCCTGCGCAACACCGCTAAGCCGCAAGCGGCAACTCTGGCAACCCCCATGACCATCCCCGTCCTGCGCCTGTTCCCCTTCGTCCGCGCCGGCGGCGCATGGCAGATGGCCGCCGACGAGGTGATACTCGAAGCCGCCGCGACAGGCATCGCCTCCTTCCGTGTCTACGCCTGGTCCGAACCGACGCTCAGTCTCGGTTATTTCCAGCCCGCCGCCGTGCGCCGCTCCGATCCGCTGCTCGAAAGCCTTCCCTTTGTCCGCCGCGCTTCCGGCGGCGCTACCCTCGTTCACGACCGCGAACTGACCTACGCCCTGGCCCTGACGGCCGGTGTGCCGTGGCAGAAGCGCGGCGAGTCGTGGCTGCGGCGTATGCATGGCGTCCTGCGCGACGTGTTAGCCACCTTCGGCGTCGAAACCCAACTCTGCGACGCGGAGCGGAAGCTTGGCGACGTGCTCTGCTTCCTGCACCACACGCCGGACGACCTGCTGCTCGGCGGCGCCAAGATCGCCGGTAGCGCTCAGCGGAAGCGGCGCGGCGCTCTGCTGCAACACGGCGGCATCTTGCTGGCCCAGAGCGCGCACACCCCCGCGCTGCCCGGCGTCGCCGAGTTGACCGGGATTGTCGTGGACGCCGACGCTTTCCGCGCCGCCCTGACCGAGCGACTTGCACAAGTTACAGGATGGCATCTGGAAGCCTGCGAGTGGTCGGCGGCCGAACGTCGGAGGATTGAGGATGTAGCTGCGAAATACGCCGATCCGGCGTGGAACGACAAGCGCTGATGAGCACGCCTAATGAGCACGCCGCGCGAGCAAGTGTTTCCTCCCGATCACTTGCTTGCGCGGCGTGCTCATTAAGGTGTGCGCACGGACCCGCATTGACTGTGCCAAACGTGACGCTATAGTGCCGCCGCCTCGGGGTATATTCGCCGGGTCGATAGGGGGTTCTGGGGAAAACAGGATCATCGGATCAATCTCGTTTCGGGAGGGAAGAGATGCGGAAGTTTTATGCCATCGCGGGGGTAGGCATTCTCGGTGCCTGCCTGGCGGGGTGGGCGGCGCTGGCCCAGGGTCAGCAGACGCCGGTCCCGCCGCCAGTCCCGCCGCCGGCCGCGGTCGTGCCGGCCTCGGCGCCGGCGCCGATCGTCCCGCCAAAGACTTTGCCGGCCCCGGTGCCCGAGGCCGGCGCCCCGGCGCCGAAGCCCGCGCCGTTGCTGGTGCCGCCGCCGCCCAGCGCGGTGGAAGGGCTTGTGCCCCTGGTGCCGTCGTCTCCCCGCATTCCCGACACGCTGCCGTCCGTCTCCGCTCCGACGGCGCCGCCGGCCGTCGCGCCGACCGCACCGATGCCGGCGCCGCGTACTTCGCTGCTGCCGCCTTCCGAGGAGAAGCAGCCCGAGCCGACGGCGACGCAGGACAACCCGACCGGCCGTCAGGAACCGGCCGTCAGCATCGAGTGGGTCGGACCGGGCAATGCCAAGGTCGGTCAGCCCGGCGACTACACGCTCGTCGTCCACAACACCTGCAATACGTCCGTCGATAAGGTGCAGGTGCGCGTCCGCATTCCCGCCGGTATCCAGGTCAGCGCCACCGAGCCGAAGGCCGAGACCGAGGGCAACGTCCTCGTCTGGCAGATGGGCACGATGACCGCCAAGCAGGAAAAGAATCTGCAAATGAAGCTGGTCGCCGAGGCCAAGGGCGACCTGCTGCCCCAGGCGTGGGTCACCTTCACCGGCACGACGGTCCTGCGCGTTCGCGTGCGTGAGCCGAAGCTGGTCCTGCGCACGTCGGCGCCGGAAAAGGTGCTGGTCGGCGATGCCGCCACCTTCACGCTGACCGTGTCCAATCCCGGCGACGGCTCGTCGGACCAGGTCAAGATTCACGCCGTCCTGTCCGAGGGGCTGGAACACGCCCGCGGCAACAAGTTCGATTTCGAGGTCGGCAACCTGTCGCCCGGCGAGTCGCGCAGCGTGCAGGTCATCTGCGGCACCAAGAGCGGCGGCGCCCAGAAGTGCGACGCCGTCGCCGAGGCCGAGGGCGGTCTGAAGTCGGCGGACGTGGCTGCGGTCAACGTCATCATGCCCCGGCTCGACATGCAGATCGTCGGCCCCGGCCTGAAGTACCTGGAGCGCAAGGCGATCTACACGCTCAAGGTCACCAACCCCGGCGACGCGCCGGCGACCAACGTGACGGTGTCCGACGTGGTGCCCAGCGGCTTCAAGGTGCTGGCGGCCAGCGACGGCGGCCGGCACGACTTCTCTACCCGCGCCGTCTCCTGGTTCCTCGGCGAGGTCGGCCCCGGCCAGACCAAGCAGGTGCAGCTGGAAGTGCAGGCCATCAACTCCGGCGAGTTCACCCACAAGGCGTCCGCCATCGGCGCCCGCGGCCTGCGCGCCGAGTCGCAGTGCCTGACGAAAGTCGAAGGTCTGTCGGCACTCATGATCGAAATGGTCGATACCGAAGACCCGATCGAAGTCGGCGGCGACACCGCTTACGAAATCCGCATTACCAACACCGGCTCGAAGACCGAGACCGACATCAAGCTCATCGCCATGGTGCCGGAGAAGATGGAGTTCAAGACCGCTCAAGGGCCGGTCAAGTTCCGCGAGGACAACAAGCAGGTCGTGTTCGAGCCGCTGGAGAAGCTGGCGCCGCGAGCGGACGCGATCTTCCGCGTGAACGTCAAGGCGCTGGAGGCGGGCACCGTGCGCTTCAAGATCCAGGTGACGAGTACCAACATCGTGGAGCCTATCATCAAGATGGAGCCGACGCGCATCTACGACGACACGCCGCCGGCGAAGGTGGCGCCGGCGCCGCTGCCGTCGTCGCTGCCGATGCCGCCACAGTAACGGGTAAACGAGCCGCGACCGTCAGGGAGCGCTTGCAAAAGCGCTCCC
>JBBQPD010000947.1:0-2964 GCA_038331535.1 Gemmatales bacterium
CCTACGACGGCAAAAGCTGGAGCGGCTGGGCCGATCTGGGCGGCAACTACGCCTACGAGACGCAGCAGTACGAGTACGGCGGCGGCTACTACCTGACCTACACCGGCCAGGACGGGGCGGTCTACGTCAAGCCCTATGCCGGCGGCGCGGGGCCGACCCAGCCGGCGGCGTACCCGACCATCACGCCGACGCCTGGCTATTAGGCCAACGAGCGGCAGCTCCGCATCGTCTCATCGTCCGGAACGGCGTCCTCGCAGAGGGGCGCCGTTCCTCCCCGCTTGTCCTGGCGACAAGAACTCCTCCTGCAAGCGCCGCAGCATGCCTCGTCACAGAGTGGTGGCTCTCCCGCAGATTTGGTGAAGCTGGCCAGCAATGGGAGGATCCGCCGACGATCACCCCAACCTGTTGTAGGGCGAGACTGCCTTTCACCAAATCTGCGGGAGAGCCAGAGTGGTTGACGGCGGTGGACAATAACCGTGACCGAGCGCGCGTGCGAGGTTTGGCGATCGTCTCGCAAACGAAGGACGAGATGCGGCCAAAGCAAGCCGTGTTTCCGCGCAAATGCATGCCATCCGTCACCATTGACTTCAACGGTCGGACATGGACATTGCCCACCCGTGTAAAGGGGTCAATGACGGGGCGTGTCCACGATGGTGGCTCTCCCGCAAAGTTGATGATCCGGTCCGCGAAGCTCGCGTGACAAGGCGACAAGGCCGCCGTCCGGCCGTCCGTGCCGACGGAGGGGCCCCATGGAGCCTGCCGCCTCCTTCCTCGTGCCCTCGTCGCTTCACGTCGACGCGCTCCTCCTCGGCGACGACGGGGTGACCGTCCGCGCCGTCTCGCAGGCAACCGGCGTCCGCTGCCCGGTCTGCGGCGAGCCGAGCGAGCGCGTCCACAGCCGGTACGAGCGCACCCTGGCCGAGCTGCCGTGGGCGCGGTTGGCCATCCATCTCCAGGTCCGGGTTCGCCGGTTCTTCTGCGACAACGCCACCTGCCCACGCGCCATCTTCGCCGAGCGCCTGGTGGGGATCGCTCCGGCCTTCGCCCACCGGACCGTCCAGCAGCGCGATCGGCTGACGGATGTCGCCCTGGCCCTCGGTGGCGAGGAGGGTGCGCGCCTCGCCGCCAAGCACGGGATGCCGGTCAGCCCCGACACCCTCTTGCGCCTGATCCGCGGCGCCCCCGAGACCGAACTGCCGACGCCGGCGGTGCTCGGCGTGGACGACTGGGTGATCCACAAGGGCTTGACCTACGGCACCATCCTCGTCGATCTCGAACGCCACCGCCCAATCGACGTGTTGCCCGACCGGTCCGGCGAGAGCCTGGCGGCCTGGCTGAAGGCCCATCCCGGCGTGGAGGTCATCGCCCGCGATCGCGGCGGGGCCTACGCCGCGGGCGCACGGGATGGGGCACCCGATGCCGTCCAGGTCGCCGACCGCTGGCACCTGGTCGACAACTTCGCCGACATATTGGAAACCTTCTTCCGCGGCAAGGAGACCTGCCTCAAAGCGGCCGCCGCCGCGTTGGGCGAGCACGCGCGGAGCCAGGCCGGGGTACGGACCGATGAGGCCGCATCTTCCTTATCTGCATCTGAGCGTGACGAGGTCTACCAGGGCAAGCGGCGCCACCCGCAGCCGGAGCGGTGGCGCGACCGGGCAGCAGCGGCGGCCGAGGAAGGGGTGGCGCGCCGGCGCGAGAACTACGACCAGGCCCGTGCGCTCCACGCGACCGGCGCGTCGGTGGACCAGATCGCGCGCACGGTCGGGATCTCGCGGATGACCGTGTACAAGTACCTCCGCGAGGGCCCGCCTCAGCGCAAACGCCACTCGATCCACGGGAAGCAACGCGTCCTCGAACCGTACGAGCCCTACCTGCTCAAGCGGTGGGGAGAAGGCTGCCGGATGGCAACGGTCCTCTGGCGGGAGATCCACGCCCAGGGGTTCGCCCATTCGCTCACCAGCGTCCAGCGCTTCGTCAACCAGCTTCGGCGGGAGGGGCCACCCCCGGACAACCGGCCGCGCACGGCGCTGACCAAGGCCCCAGGGCCGCCGCCCCGGTTGGTCGCCGCGCTCGTCCTGCGCCGCCCCGAGCGGCGGAGCGAGGAGCAACGCGCCTACTTGAGGCTGCTCCGGGCCGAGGACCCCGCCATCGCCGCGGCGGTTGACCTGGCCGAGGACTTCCTCGTCATGCTGCGGCGACGGGAGGGCGACCGTCTGGAGGCGTGGCTGGACAAGGCCGAAGCGTGTGACGTCGAGGAGTTGAAGCGGTTCGCGGGCAAACTGCGGACCGATCTGGCGGCCGTCCAGGCCGGGCTGACGCTGCGCCACAGCAACGGGCAGACGGAGGGGCACGTCACGAAACTCAAACTCGTCAAGCGGCAGGGCTACGGACGGGCGAAGGTCGACCTGCTGCGCAAGCGACTGCTGCGGGCGGCCTGACCGACGCGCTCCGAAGCGTTCATTGCCGAGCCGATCCCTCAATCATCAACTTTGCGGGAGAGCCAGGACGTTATGACGAGGTGTGCTCACAACCCTCGCCATGACTTCCGGTACGCGGGGCAGTAATATTGGTGGTCGTCCTCTACCGAACATGGCAAGGCCAGTCTCTGATTCGCCAACGCCGATGATCCATTTAGACGTGGTCGTCCTTGCGATGCTGCGCGGAGAGACAGTTCTCCCGTCCTGCGTCGGCCCCGATGCTGCTGCTCTACGTACCCACTCCTCTGACGCGGTGTGACGACGACCCAGAAGGAGACCGGACTCTCATAATCTCTGGATGGAAGAACGGGGGTAGGTCAGGCCGTCTGCCGTGGGAAGAGCCGGGCGACGGTGGCGGCCGGTCACACGATCCTCATCATCGCCGACCGCCTGTCGACCGACGGGACGACCGACCACGACCTCGGGCCGCGCTACTTCGACGAACGGGATCGCCGCCATGTCGCCGGTCGCCGGCTGAACGCGCACC
>JBBQPD010000948.1:0-2959 GCA_038331535.1 Gemmatales bacterium
CCGTGGCGGAGGTCGGCGACGTCCGGCCGGGTGAGACAGTTCTGATCCAGGGCACGGGCGGCGTGTCGCTATTCGCGCTGCAATTCGCCAAAATGCTCGGAGCGCGCGTGATCGCGACATCCGGCAGCGACGCCAAGCTTGCCCGCGTCCTGGGGTTGGGAGCCTCGGACGGCGTCAACTACAAGACGACTCCGGAATGGGGCAATCGGGTTCGCGAGTTGACAGGCACCGGTGTCGATCTCGTCGTCGAGGTCGGCGGCGCCGGCACGCTCGGCGAGTCGCTACGAGCAGTGCGCACAGGCGGCACGATCTGCCTGATCGGCGTGCTGAGCGGTGTGGGCCAGTTCAACCCGCTACCAATTCTAATGAGGAACATTTGCGTGCAGGGCATCTACGTCGGCAGTCGCGACATGTTTGAGGCGATGAACCGGGCGATCAGTCTGCACCAGCTGCGGCCGGTCGTCGATCGTGTCTTCCCCTTCGCGGAAGTGCGTGCGGCTCTGAAATACATGGAGAGCGGGGCACACTTCGGCAAAATTGTGTTGCGGATGTGATGTACGAGCCGCGACCAGCCAACATTCCGCACGCCCCCTCCACATCCTTGCCGCCGCTGTAACGCCGCACCACCGGCATGCCCAACTCCAGCGTCAGCGCATCGCGGAAGGCGTCGCGTTCGTCATCGGACGGCGGCACGAACTCTCCGGTCACATCGTTCACGTCGATCAGGTCGAGACGGATGGGCAGTCCCGCCGTTAATTCCGCTAGCCGCCGGGCGTCTTCCGATCGCGTGTTGATGCCTTGTAGCAACGTCCAGGCCAGCGTCACGCGGACGCCGGTCGCCGTGTGATAAGCGCGCACGGCGTCGAGCAATTCGGGTAGCGGGTACGATGCCTCGACGGGCAGCAGACGACGACGCACCGCCGGGTCGGCCGAAGTCAGGGACACGACAAGGCGATACGGCCGGCGCTCGGCGGTGAAACGTCGAATCATCGGCACGATACCGACCGTCGAAATGGTGATGGCCGGAGCCGCGATGGCGAGACCGCACGGCTCGGACAGGATCGCCGCCGCCCGCATGACGCGGTCGTAATTCAGGAACGGTTCGCCCATGCCCATGAAAACGACGCCGCGCACCGGGTGGCCCGAATCGTCGCGCACGCGCATCACCTGATCGACGATCTCCCACGTAGCCAAGTTGCGCTTGAAGCCCATGCGACCCGTGGCGCAGAAGGCGCAGCTCATGGCACAGCCGACCTGCGACGACACACACACGACGTACTTTTCCTCGCCGGGTCGGTGCAGCAGCGGAATGCGCACCGTCTCGAACGGTTCCGCCCCGGCCCCCTGAAACAGGTACTTCGTGAAGCCGTCGGTTGGCGAAGTGCGCTTTTCGAGGAGGGTCAGTTGTGGAACAATCGTGGCGGCGCGAACGCGCTCGAGCACGCGCGGCGACACCTCATCGAGGTTTGCCGGGACTTCGGTCTCACCGCGTTGAACGATGGCGGCTTGCAAGCGCCGCGCGAGTCGGCCGTTGACGCCGAGCGCGGCAAGCCGCTCGTGCAATCCCTCCGCGGTGTGGTCCTTGAAGAGAATCGGGTCGCTCATCGATGCTTCCTCGCGCGCGCCGATTTGTGAGAACCGCATGAGAACGAAATTTCTCGCCTTTTTCGCTTGCAATCGCGCAGGCGCCTATCATGATGGGGGGACCGAGACGAGTCCTGTCGCCACCTGAACTCTTTATACAAGGAGAGTGTCCATGCTGTTCCGTTCCTCCCGCTTCGCCCTGTTGGCTGTCGCCGGCTTCGTCGTCGCCGCCGGTTCTGTCCGCGCCGAGTCGCCGCTGGCCAGCCTCAAAACGGGTACGCCCGAGTTGAAGTCGGCCGGCCCGCTGGCGTTCGGCCCCGAAGGCATCCTGTTTGTCGGCGACCCGCAAGCCGCCGCTATTTACGCCATCGACACCGGCGACAACAAGCCGTCCACCAGCACCGACAAGCCGAAGGTCGCCGCCATCGACGAGAAGATCGGCTCCCTTCTCGGCATCGAAGCGAAGCAGCTCAAGATCGCCGACCTCGCCGTCAATCCAATCTCCGGCAACACTTACCTGTCGGTCGCCCGCGGTAAAGGGCCGGACGCCACCGCCGTTCTCGTCCGCGTCGATCGCGCCGGCAGGCCGTCGCAGTTCGAGCTGAAAGGCGTGAAGTTCGCCAAGACGTCTCTGTCGAACTCCGCCGAGGGGAACAAGCGGCAAGAGGCGATCACCCAGATGGCCTATGCCAAGGGCACGCTGTACGTCGCCGGCCTGTCGAACGAGGAATTCGCTTCCAAATTGCGGGCCATTTCCTTCCCGTTCAGCACGACTGACAAGGGCACCAGCATCGAGATCTATCACGGCGCGCACGGCAAGATCGAGACGGCCTCTCCTATCCGCACGTTCGTCACCTACGACGTCAAGGGTGAAGTGAACCTGCTGGCCGCCTACACCTGCACGCCGCTGGTCCGTATCCCCGCCTCCCAGCTGAAGCCGGGCGAGAAGGTCAAGGGCACGACGATCGCCGAGCTGGGCAACGGCAATCGGCCGCTCGACATGATCGTGTACAACAAGGGCGGCAAGGATTACATCCTGATGGCCAACAGCAAGCACGGCGTCATCAAAATCGCCGCCGAGGGCATCGATAAAGTCGAGGGCATCAAGGAGGCCCGGGTGCCCGCCAAGGCCGGCGTCGGCTACGAGACCATCGCGTCGCTCAAGGGCGTCGTGCAGCTCGACCGCTTCGACAAGGACAACGCCATCCTGCTGATTCAGGCGGACGGCGGAATGAACCTGGAGACGATCGAACTGCCGTGAGGTGTTGTGCATCGTTTAGACTTGGATTCATCACCGGCGAGCGGGGGCCGTTAGGCTCCCGGTGAGTCACCGGCGAGCGGGGGCCGTTAGGCTCCCGGTGAGTCACCGGGAGCC
>JBBQPD010000949.1:0-2957 GCA_038331535.1 Gemmatales bacterium
ATTCCAGAGGCACCTGGTCGCCGTAGCGCTGGCGCACCCGATATTCTTCGTAGATAAGGGCCGCGGGCGCCTGTTCTTTCGGGCCAAGTTCGGGAAATCGCTCAAGGTAGTGCTCCAGCGGGACGCCGTTGTGGCGCCGCCAGCGAATCTCCAGCTCCGTCTTGATCAGCTCGATCAGCGCACTGGACCGTAGGGCGTCGGCGGCGGGCGGAAGCAGGCTGCCGAGATCGGCGGCGTTGGTGCGTTGCCAGGCTTCTTCGAGGCGGTCGGCCAATTCGCCGATGCGGCGCCAATCGTCGGCACTGATCCTGCCCGCTTCGGTGATGCTGTCCATCACGCGCTCCTGCCTCATCCCGTCCGAATATAGGATATGCTGCCATTGTACCTCTTTCCGGGGTCAAACACAGGTGCGCTTGCCGCTTGCGCCTTCGCAGTGCGAGACCACTAAGAGTCTGTCCCGGAAGGGATTGTTTTCTACGAGCCGCGACCGTTAGGGAGCGTTTTTCGTAGCGTATCGCCCACGCTCCCTGACGGTCTACGAGCCGCGACCGTTAGGGAGCGCTTTTCGTAGCGTATCGCCCACGCTCCCTGACGGTCGCGGCTCGTAGAATCTACTTACGGGCCAGACACAAAGACGCTAGCGGCGACATGAATCGGGTGCCGGCATGAGGTCCAGTCATTTTCCGGGCGTCGGGCTGTCTTTGTGCCGCGTCAGGCGCACAAATGGAATGAGTCGCGTCACCCGCCGTGAATGTCCACCACGAGGCGCGCGAAGAAATGATTCGATTCAGCCATCACCCCTTGATTCCCGAACGTAGAATACAGGTGGGAGAGAGTAAATGGGCGTGCAGGCTTGAGGGGGAGATAGATGAACGGGTTCACCGAACATATGTCGGGCGCATCGGAGCCGCGCGGCGCCGCCGAGCGGTTGCTCACCTGGGGCGAGAGCCGGGCGATGCTCCCACTGGTCGGCCGAGTCGTGCAAGACGTACTACGGCATCGACAGCGTCTGGCGGCCTTGCGGCCCGAGCGCGACCGCCTCGAACGCCGTCGCCATAATCTCGACTGGCCGCAACGCCAGCGCCGCTATCACATTCAAGAAGAAATTCTCACCGCCGATAAAGAACTGTGCGCCGTCGAGGCCGAGCTGGACGCCCTGGGCGTGGTTCTGCTCGATCCGGAGACCGGCCTCGCCGGCTTTCCGACGATGGTGAACAATCGTCCGGCGTACTTTTCCTGGCTGCCCTCGGAAGAAGGGCTGAGCTACTGGAACTTCGCCGACGATACGGCGCGCCGCCCCATCCCGGAAGATTGGACGAAGCCGCCGATCGAAAACACGGGCCGCGGCCGGTCGAAGAGCCGCAAGGGATAACGAGGTTCCCCCGCTTGCGGTTTCGCGCGGACCCGCGCATCCGCGCGAAACCGCAAGCGGGGAACCGTGCTTACTGCTTGCGCTCGTAGACAATCTTCCCGCCAACTACGGTCAGCAGCACTTTCGTCTCGCGCACCGCGTCCACGGGGCACGTGAGATAATCGCGGTCGATGACGATCAGGTCGCCGAGTTTTCCCACCTCCAGGCTGCCCTTCTCTTTCTCCTCGTGATGCAGGTAGGCGTTGTTGATCGTGTACAAGCGCAGCGCCTGTGCGCGCGTCAGACGTTCCTCGGGGTTGAACGTGTCGCCGCGCTCGGTGGTGCGGGCCAGCGTAACCCACAGCGCGAGCCAGGGGTTCCACGGGTTCGTCGCCTCCAGCGAGTCGAGGCGGATCATGTGGTCGCTGCCGCCGCCGATGGTGGTGTACTCCATCCAGGTCTTGTACGGCTGGAACCACCGCATCCGTTGTTCGCCGAGGACGGACAGTAGCGTGGCCCCGTCCTTGTACAGCCAGGCCGGTTGGACGTCGGCACAGACGCCGAGCTTGCGGCACCGTTCCAGGTTGAACCGGGACGGGAAGTTGGCGTGGGTGATGCAATACCGCAGGTCGCGGATCGGCGTGGTCTCGTTCACCGCTTCATACGCGTCGAGAAGAACCTCCAGGCTCCTCTCGCCGGCACAGTGGGCGGTCACCTGCCACTTCCGCTTCGCCGCTTCCCCGACCACGACTTTGAGCTGCCCGGGTTGTACGAACAACAACCCGCGGTAGTCGTCGCTGGTCACCTGGTAGGTGTCGCCGCGGGGCCACGGGTCGCGCATGGCCGCGGTGCCGTTCAACATGCCGCCGTCGAGGAACAGCTTGATCGGCCCGACGCGCACCCACTCGTCGCCGGCCCCCGTGGGACCGCCGCGCCCGTCCGTGCCGACGAGTTCGTCGAGGCGCTTGCCGATGTCCTCGCGCCCGCCGCCGGCGCCGAAGCTGCGGGCCACGTTGATGCGCACCGTGAGCGCGTTCTCCTTCTGGAACGCGAGGTACATGTCGAGGTTGCCGCGCCCCGCGTTGCGGTCCGCGATGCTCGTGATGCCGTGTTCGTTGTACAGTCCGAACAACTTCAGAACCGCGGCGCGGCGCTTCTCGGCGGTGGCCTCGCCGCCGCTCGGGACGCCCTTCAGCACGCCGTAGGCGTTGCGCAGCATCCCGGTCGGCTCGCCGGTCTTCTCGTCCTTCACCACCTGCCCGGCGGGCGGGTCTTTGGTGTCCTTCGTCACGCCCGACACTTCGAGCGCCTTGCTGTTGGCGATGCCCGCCGGTCCGGCGTGGTACAACACCGGGTGCTTCGGCGAGACGCTGTCAAGTTCGGCCTTCGTGGGGAACCGGGCTTCCTTGAGCCGCGTGGGGAAGGCGTAGCGGATGACGATCCACTTGCCTTCGGGCAGTTCGGCCGCGCGGGCCTTGATGAAGGCGAGCACTTCGGGAATGGACCGCAACAGCGGGAGCGGGTCGCCGACCTCGCTGCTCGCGGCGCCGAGCGGGTGCGTGTGGCTGTCGTACAGCCCCGGCATCACGGTCTTGCCGCCGGCATC
>JBBQPD010000950.1:0-2955 GCA_038331535.1 Gemmatales bacterium
CGACCGTTCGAGTGGAAGTTCACTCGACAGGACATGCTTGATTGGCTAAAACGTGCGTTGCCGCACTTTTTAGCAGCTTCCGCTGCGTAGGCAGAAGGAACAGGCCAACCACGACGTTATTTGTGAAACGGACCACTTAGCGGCGCTGGACCGCTAAGCCGCAAGCGGGAAATTCGGTTTAGCGTCCGCCGCGCGTCCGTTGTAGGGCTTCGCGGGCACATTTCTTTTCGTCGGCCTTGCCGTTGGCCGCCAGTTCATCGAGTTGCACTTTACCCGCGGGCGCCTGGGCCAGGTAGCTCGCCACCGACCGGCGCACTTCCTGCGCCTCACATTGTTTGAACGTCTCAACGAGGACCGGAACCGCCCGATCGCTCGGCGGACCCATCTGGTTGAGCGCGACGACGAGCGCGAAACGCTCGTGCGCATCCTTGGCCTGTGCCAGGCAGTCTTCGACCGCCGGAGCCGCGTCGTGCGCCAGGGTGCCGAGGTTGCCGAGGGCGACGGCCAGACGGGTGCGTTCCGGGGCGCTGCGCGCGTCTTGCAGTGCCTTGGTGAGAACGGGGACCACGGCCGTCCGCACACGATTCTGCATTTCCGGGTTATTCATGCGCTTACGGAATTCGGCGAGCGAAGCGTCGCGCGACTGTTGCCCCTTGTCCTTCGCATCAATCGTGGGCATGGCCATCGCCATGGGCGCGACCCGCCCGGCGCCTGTCGCGGTGGGTTCGCCGCGCCGGGCCACGCCGTCCTGATAGACGCCAGCCAGGTAGTAACTGGTTTGCCGCGTCGCCGCGTGGTTCTCGCCGAGCGTCTTGAGATTGATGTCGTTGGCCTTCGCGAGAGCGCGTTCGGCCTGATCGATGTAGCCTTCCTTGGAGTAGAGCAGTCCGACCTGGTTTAAGCCCTTGGCGACCTGCGGGGCCGCGCGGAGGTTGTTGTCCAAGGAGCGGTTCTGTTCCGTCACGGCGAAGAACTGATCGGCGGCGGCGAGGGCGTTCTCGTAATCGCCCTTCTTCTCGCTCACTTCGATCTCGCGTTGCAGCTTGTCGATCTCCGCCAGGGCAAGCTCGACCGGCGGCTGCGGGGGAGACGGGGTATGGTTTTCGGGGACGAGCTGAGACCGGTTGAGATGGGCCTGGGCATCGCCCAGAGATTGCAAGTCAGGCGCGGGTTGTTTCTCTTTCGTCAGACCCGGACCGAACAACCAGGCGCCGAGGGCGAGAAACAGACACGCGGCGACCAGCACAGCGGCGCGCTGCGGGGACGCAATCCAGCGCGCTTTCGGACCGACCGGGACTGGTCGCTGAAATGGCAGGGTCGCAGCCGAGCGCGCGGCGACAGTCGCGACACGGACCGGAGCAACCGGTTTGGCTGGGGCGCTGTCGGCGAGGACGTCGCGGACGAGATCGGTTAATAGTTTCAGTTCTGGAAGTGTTTCAAAAGCGGTTTCAATCTCGGCCCGTTCGCTGCTGCTCGCCTCGTCGGCGAGGTAGCGACCCAGGGTGGCGTTGTCGATGTCGCCCCAGGTTCGTTGTTGCGTTTCACGCGCCGAATGAAGCTCGGCGGCGACTTTTTCCCACTGAACCTGATCCGGATGTTCGACCGACATAAGTGTCCTGTCGCAAAAACCGCGAACGAGTTCTCTCTTCCCACACCGGGTACAGACGGCCGCCGCGCTCTGGCCTGCAACGGAATATAGTCCCAGTTTGCGGCTTGCGGCTTAGCGGCGCGTGACCGCTAAGCCGCAAGCGGCACCCAGGTTTACCGTTTCGCGCGCCCTCCCTTTCGTCAAAGTCGCATTGTCCCGGCTCTCTACACCGGCTATTATCTCATCGTTTTGCCCGCGGCGCTGGTCCGCCGCAGGATAGGGGCACCTTTCAGGGAAGAAAGGGTGTACACAGTGCGCACAACTGTACAGGATCTCGCGGAGCTAGTACACGGTCAAATCCGCGGTAATGGCGAACAGGAAATCACTTCCGCCAAGCCGCTTCAACTCGCCGGCTCCGGCGACATTAGCTTCGTCGAAAGCGAACGCAACCTCCGTCACCTGAAAGATTGCCGGGCGACCGCGATCCTCGTGCCGGAGAGCCTTCTGGCCCGGCACCCAGAGATCGAAACCGCTCGCACCGTACCCCCGCTCACCCTCATTACTGTCCCGGACTCTCTCAGCGCCTTCATCGCCGTCGTTCAGCACTTGCACGGGCAGGCACCGCCTGCCCGCATCGGCATCGACCGCCTGGCCTCGATCCATGCGACCGCCACCGTCGGTCCCGACACGGACGTTCACCCGTTCGCGGTCGTCGGCGAAGGGAGCCGCGTTGGAGCGCGCTGCACGATTCACAGCGGCGCAGTCCTGGGCCGCAACTGCACTCTCGGCGATGACGTGATTCTGTATCCCAACGTCGTCCTCTACGACGGCGTCGTGGTGGGCGACCGCGTCATCGTTCACGCCAACGCCGTGCTCGGCGCGGACGGGTTCGGCTACCGCTTCCAGGAAGGCCGGCATCAGAAGGTGCCGCAATTCGGCACGGTGGAGATCGAAGCCGACGTCGAGATCGGCGCCTGCACGACCATCGACCGCGGCACCTTCCAGGCGACGCGCATCGGCCGCGGGACGAAAATCGACAACCTCGTGATGATCGGCCACAATTGCCAGATCGGCCGACACAACCTGTTCGTCAGCCAGGTCGGCATCGCCGGCTCGACCGACACGGGCGAATACGTCGTCCTCGCCGGCCAGGTCGGTATCGCCGACCACGTTCACATCGCCGATCACACCCAGATCGGGGCACGCTCCGGCGTCCACAAGGATTCCACTCCCGGCGAAAAGCTCTTCGGCACGCCGGCCCGTCCGGAACGCGAGGCGAAACGCATCATCCTGAGCATGGACCGCCTGCCCGCCCTGCTCAAGGACATGGCCCGCGTCAAGCAGCATCTCGGCATCACGGACCCCGA